>NZ_JBHWOO010000228.1:0-39754 GCF_043424415.1 Luteococcus sp.
CGGCCCCTCGTCGTCCTTGCACAGACCTCCCGCCCGTCACGGTGAGATAACGATGTGGTATCGGCGGTGAGACAGCCATTCCTGACCACTGGAAATTGGCATAGCTTTCGAGCAACCGGATGTCCCCACCGTGGTTGGACATCGATGAACCCTCGGAGGTCACTGTGCGCAAGTCCGCATCGGCGGTTGCCGTCCTCGCCGTGGGAGCCCTCGCCCTCTCGGCCTGCGGCGCCCCCAAGTCCAGCTCCGGCACTGAGTCCGGCAACGGCTCCGGCCCCACGCTGTCGGATCTGAACATCAAGCCGCGTTCCGAGCTCAAGGAGGGTGGCTCGGTCCGCTTCTCCGTGAGCCAGCTGCCCACCAACTGGAACTACCACGTGGTGACCGGCACCTCCGTGGACCAGGACCGCATCATGCAGTTCACGATGCCGCGCAACTGGATCTACGCCGAGGATGCGTCCTTCAAGGAGAACCCGGACTACATCGAGAGCTACGAGGTCACCGAGCCCAAGGACGGCAAGGGCCAGGTGGTCACTCTGCACCTGAACCCGAAGGCCAAGTGGAACTCCGGCCGTACCATCGACTGGACCGACTACGAGGCGACCTGGAAGGCCTGCAACGGCACCAACAAGGCCTTCGACGTCAGCTCCACCGACGGCTTCAACGAGATCGTCAGCGTCACCCAGGGCGAGAAGCCCACCGACGTGGTGGTCACCTTCAAGGCGGCCTACCCGGACTGGTCGAGCGCGCTCAGCGATGTCTGGCCCAAGGAGGGCATGAGCGACCCCGAGGTCTTCAACAAGGGCTGGAGCACCTTCAAGTCCGAGTGGCACACCGGCCCCTTCGCCTTCGACAAGATCGACACCTCGCAGAAGGTGCTGCACCTCAAGCGCAATGACAAGTGGTGGGGCGACAAGGCCCTGCTCGACAAGGTGAGCTTCCGCCAGCTGGAAACCCCGGCCGATGTCAATGCCTTCGCCAACAACGAGATCGACGTCGTCGACGCCATGATCAACTCCACGGCCGTCAACACCGCCAAGAAGCGTTCTGATGCCGAGATCCGCTCCGCCGGCTCCCGTCAGTGGCGCCACTTCACCTTCAACTCCAAGGCCGGTGCCCTGGCCGACCTGAACGTGCGCCAGGCCATTGCCAAGGCCGTCAACCGTGAGGCCATCGCCAAGTCCGACCTGGTCGGCCTGCCGATCAACCCCACTGAGCTGATGCTCGGCAACCACTTCTACCTGCCGGGCCAGGAGGGTTACAAGGACAACTCCGCGGACTTCGCCTACGACCCCGAGGCCGCCAAGAAGCAGCTCGAGGAGGCGGGCTGGAAGCTCCCCGAGGGCAAGACGATCCGCGAGAAGGACGGCAAGCCGCTCAGCATCAAGTACACGATGCTCACCGGTGTCCCCACCAGCGAGAACGAGGGCAAGCTGCTGCAGAAGGACCTCGCGGCGGTCGGCATCGAGGTCAAGATGGTCAACACCGCGCCCGATGACTACCAGAAGGTGCTGCAGGCACGCTCCTTCGACGTGATCGCCTTCACCTGGCAGGGCACCAACTACCCGGTGGCCAATGTCCGCCAGATCTACGGCGCGAAGGTGGAGGGCTCGAAGGAGCCCTCGGGCTCGAACTACGCCCAGCTGATCAATCCCGAGATCGAGAAGCTGATCCCGCAGATCGCCCGTGAGACCGACAAGACCAAGCGTGCGGAACTGGGCAACCAGGCCGACAAGCTGATCTGGGACGAGGTGCACACGCTGCCGATCTACCGCCGGATCGACTACACCGCGACCCCGAAGAACCTCGCCAACTACGGCTCGGCCACCTTCCAGACGGTCGACGCCGAGGACATCGGCTACACCAAGTGAGCTGACAGGCTCCACGCGCACGAGGCCCCGCCTGGCATCAGGCGGGGCCTCGTGCGGTCTGCGGCGCGGCGGTCACAGGGTCGTGACGGCGCACAGGACGGCCAGCGCGACCAGCACACCGAGGCGTCCCCAGTGCAGGGTGCGCTGCACGCTGGCTCCCGCATCATCCTGGCGCGGGGAGCGCAGCGGCAGCTCCTGGCGGATCAGCTCTGCAGCGGCACCAGCCCCGAGGCTCAGGTGCACGGCGGGGCTGTCGGGCGAGCGGGATCCGAGTTCGGGGGCGTTCTCGAGGGAGAGGCCGCCCATCACGGTCGTGTGTCCGTCGAAGGACGTGGAGACCATGGAGTGGCCGGCCTTGGAGGGCACCGCCCAGGCGCGCACCTCACGCCCCGCGGCCTCCACCACCAGTCCCCATTCGGCACGGGCGCCGGTGACCTGGGGCCACGGCAGGGTGGTGCGGGTCAGTGGGTTGTCCACGACCAGCCGGTCGGCGAACAGCCGGACGCTGGACAGTCCCCACAACAGCCAGCAGGCCATTGACACGACCCCCAACCAGGCACCCGAGCGCAGCAGCTGCCCGGCGCCGCCAGTGATGCCCTCCACCACGAGCAGGGCGACGGCGAGCACGGAGACGGCGATGGCACCCCAGCGGGACCGGCTGGGGCGCAGGACGATGGCGGGGCGCATGGGGACATTCTTCCCCATGCGCCCCACCCGTGGTTCGAGCGTCAGTCGGCTGCCAGCACCTGCCGCACCTCGGCGTGGTGGCAGGCGCTGGCGTGGGTGTCCACACCGTCCGGACGCGCCTCCAGCAACGGCTCCTGCTGGGAGCAGAGCTCGGTCGCCTTCCAGCAGCGGGTGTGGAAACGGCAGCCCGACGGCGGGTTGGCGGGGCTGGGCACGTCGCCACTGAGCACGATCTGGTCGCGCTTGCCGCGCATCTGCGGGTTGGGCACCGGCACCGCAGACAGCAGGGCCTGCGTGTAGGGATGGGTGGGGCGTTCGTAGATCTGTTCCTCGTCGCCCACCTCGACCATCCGGCCGAGATACATGACGCCCACCCGGTCGGAGATGTGGCGCACCACGGCCAGGTCGTGCGCGATGAAGACATAGGCCAGGCCCAGCTCATTCTGGAGCCGTTCGAGCAGGTTGACCACCTGGGCCTGCACCGAGACGTCCAGCGCGCTGACCGGCTCGTCACAGACCAGCACCTTCGGATTGAGGGCGATGCCGCGGGCAATCCCGATTCGCTGCCGCTGCCCGCCCGAGAACTGGTGCGGGTAGCGGTTGATGTGCTCCGGGTTGAGCCCCACCAGCTCCAGCAGCTCCTGGACGCGGGCCCGCCGCTTGGCCTTGGGCAGCACGTCGGGGTGGATGGCAAAGGGCTCGGCCACGATGTCACCGACGGTCATGCGGGGGTTCAACGACGTGTACGGGTCCTGGAAGACGATCTGCACGTCGCGTCGCAGCCGCCGCATGGCAGCACCCGACTTGTCGTGCACGCTCTCACCCTGGAAGTGCAGGGTGCCCTCGGTGGGCTCCTCCAGGCGCATCAGCAGCCGCCCCAGGGTCGACTTGCCGCAGCCGGACTCGCCGACGATGCCAAGCGTCTCGCCCGGGTACAGGTCCAGGTCCACGCCGTCGACCGCCTTGACGTGGCCCACGGTGCGTCGGATCACCCCGCCCTTGATCGGGTAGTGCTTCTTGAGGCCCCTGGCGCTGAGGATCGGGGTGCCGGGGATCGTCTCAGCCATGGAAGACCTCCAGTACGTGGTGGCAGGCGCTGGTGCGCCCAGGGGTGGCGGCCGGATCGGGCACCGGCAGCAGGGCCGGGGGAGCCCCGGTCCGGCAGACCTCCGTGGCCCGGGGGCAGCGGGGATGGAAGGCGCACCCGTCGGGCATCGCCAGCAGGTTGGGCGGCAGCCCGCCGATGGCCTGCAGGGTCTGGCCCTTCTGGTCGAGGCGGGGGATCGAGTCGATCAGGCCCCGGGTGTAGGGGTGCGCCGGCCGGGAGTAGATGTCGTGCACGTCGGCCTGCTCCACCATGCGACCCGCGTACATCACGTTGATCCGGTCCGCGACGTCGGCGACCACCCCGAGGTCGTGCGTGATCAGGATCAGGCCCATGCCGCTGTCGCGCTGCAGGTCCTTGAGCAGGTCCATGATCTGGGCCTGGACGGTGACGTCCAGCGCCGTGGTGGGCTCGTCGGCGATCAGCACCTTCGGGTCGAGCGCGATGGCCATCGCAATCATGATGCGCTGGCGCATGCCGCCCGAGAACTGGTGCGGGTAGGCGTCGACGCGCTCCCGGGCGGCGGGGATGTGCACCCGGTCCATCAACTCGATGGCGCGCTTCTTCGCCTCACCGCGACCGAGGCCGCGGTGGATGCGGAACATCTCGGCGATCTGCCAGCCCACCGGGAAGACCGGATTCAGCGCGCTGAGGGCGTCCTGGAAGATCATCGCGATCTCGGCCCCGCGCACCTTCTGCCGCTTCTTCTGCGGCAGGGTGAGCAGGTCGGTGCCCCGGTAGAGCACCTGGCCGGACGGGATCCGCGCCGGCGGGGAGTCGAGGATTCCCATGATCGCCTGGGCCGTCACTGACTTGCCCGAGCCGGACTCGCCGAGGATCGCGAGGGTCTCGCCCTCGTCGAGGTGGAAGTCGACGCCATTGATGGCATGGGCGATGCCGCCGCGGGTGTGGAAGTCCACGTGGAGGTCACGCACCTCCAGCAGGTGCGAGCCGGCATCGGAGAGGGGAGCCTGGCTGGTTCTCGTGCTCATGGGTCACCGCAGCTTCGGGTCGAGGGCGTCCCGGATGACCTCGCCGAGCATGATGAAGGCCAGGACGGTCAGGGACAGGAAGAGTGAGGGGAAGGCCAGCATCCACGGGGCGGAGGCGATGTAGCCCAGGCCGGAGGCCTCGCTGATGGCGATGCCCCAGCTGATCACCGGCGGGCGCAGGCCGATGCCGAGGAAGCTCAGCGTGGCCTCCACCGCGATGTAGCTGCCCAGGTTGATGGTGGCCACCACCAGGACCGGTGCCAGGGCATTGGGCAGGATGTGCTGGGTGATGATCCGCCACGGGCTGGCGCCCAGGGCGCGGGCCGCCTGCACGTACTCGTTGGGCTTGACCTGCAGCACCGAGGAACGCATCAGTCGCGCGATGCTCGGCCAGCCGAGCACCACCAGCGCGGCCACCACCTTGGCGACGACCACGAGGTAGGGCGTGCTGCTGGTGCTGGGGTAGGAGTAGAGGATCACGATGCCGCCCAGCAGCAGCGGGATGGCGAAGAAGACCTCGCCGAGGCGTGAGAGCAGCGTGTCGACCCATCCGCCGGCGTAGCCGGCGATGATGCCGATCACCGAGCCGAGCAGGGTGGTGCCGAGCGTGGTGAGCAGGCCCACCAGGATCGAGGACCGGGCCCCGTGGATGGTACGCGCGTAGACGTCGCAACCCTGCAGGTCGGTGCCGAAGACGTGCCCGGCGCCGGGTGCCTGGCGTGAGATGGCCAGGTCGCAGGCATAGGGATCGGTGCGGGTGAACAGCCCCGGCACCAGGGCCATCGCCACCAGCACCGCGATCAGCAGGACCGAGAACCAGAACAGGGGGCGGTGGCGCATCTCGTACCAGGCATCGCGCCACAGCGAGTTGCCGCGGTCTGTAGTGGCCTGGGCGCCGGTCTGGTCGGCGGCCGGGAGCCCGTCAGCGGCCATGGCGCCGGCGGCACCCTCGACCGTGAAGGGATTGGTGGTGGGTTCAGTCATGGGAGATCCTTGGGTCCAGGACGCCGTAGAGGATGTCCACGATCAGGTTCATCAGCAGGTAGACCAGCACGAGGCAGGTGACGGCGCCGACGACCGAGATGCCGTCGCGTTGGTTGATGGAGCGGAAGATGAAGCCGCCGATCCCGTTGATGTTGAAGATGCGCTCGGTGACGATGGCCCCGCCCATCAGGGCGCCGAAGTCGTAGCCCATGAAGGTGATCACGGGGACCAGCGAGTTGCGCAGCGCGTGCACGCTGATCGTGCGGCTGGGCGTCAGCCCCTTGGCCTTGGCGGTGCGCACGTAGTCGGCGCGCAGGTTCTCCACCAGGTTGGTACGGGTCAGGCGGGCCACATAGGCCACCGACAGTGAGCCGAGGACCAGTCCGGGCAGGATCAGCTCCTTGAGGGTCCCGGTGCTGGCAGTGACCGGGATGACGTCGTTGGCGCCGCTCTTGAGCACGGCGAACTGGGCCATGCTGCCGATGACGAAGACCGGGACCGAGATGACCACCAGGGTGGAGACGGTGACGAGGCTGTCGATGAAGCGGCCCCGGCGGATGCCGGCCAGCACACCGGCAGCGATACCCACGACGGCCTCGAAGACGAGGGCCACCAGGGCGAGCTTCAGCGTCGTCGGGTAGCGCAGGGCCAGTTCAGAGGCGACGGTGTTGTTGTAGAAGTTGGTGCTGAGGTCGCCCTGCAGCAGCTTGCCCAGGTAGAGCACGTACTGGACCAGGACCGGCTTGTCGAGGTTGTACTCGGCCTTGAAGGCGGCGATGTAGGCGGGGGTGCAGTCGCGCTCCCCGCAGCGCCCCACCCAGGGGTCACCGGGCAGGGTGAAGACGAGCAGGTAGAGCAGGAAGGTGGCGCCGATGATGACCGGCACCATCTGCACCAGCCGTCGCAGGACGTACTTGAACATGGTTCTCCTTGGACCACGGCCCGGTGGCGCCCCCGTGCAGGGGGGCCACCGGTCGAGGAGTGGGTCAGGTGGTCTGGAGGATCACTTGAGTGTGATGGCGCTCAGGTCGAGCGTCCCGAAGGGGGTCACCTTCACGTTCGTGACCTTCGAGGACCAGGCCGCCGGGGTGGACTGGCTCCACAGCGGGATGGCCGGCAGGCCGTCATTGAGCATGGCCTCGGCCTGCTGGTACTGCTGGTTGGCCTCGGCAGGGGTCTTGGCGGCGGCGGCCTTGACCAGGAGGGCGTCGAAGGCGGGGTTGTCGTACTTGCCGTCGTTCGAGGCAGCTCCCTTGGTGTAGATGGGGGTCAGGAAGTTCTCGATCGACGGGTAGTCCATCTGCCAGCCGGAGCGGAAGGCGCCCTTGAGCTCCTGGGCCTTGATCTGGGTGCGCAGGGTCTTGAAGTCGGGCGTGGTGTTCACCTGGCAGTTCATGCCGAGGTTGGTCTTGAGCTGGTTGCAGACGGCATCGGCCCACAGCTTGTGGCCGCCGTCGCCGTTCACCGAGATCTGGAAGACGCCCTTGTAGCCGCCGGCGGCGTCGTAGGTCTTCTTGGCGGCCGCCGCGTCGAAGGTGCAGGCATCGGTGCAGGCGCCGGCCTTGTAGCCGTCCACCACGGGGGCGACCCAGCTGTTGGCGGGGGTGCGGGTGCCGTTGAAGACCTTCTCGGTGATGGTCTTGCGATCAATGGCCTGTCCGATGGCCTTGCGGATCTCGGGATTCTTCAGCTGCTCGTCGACGGGGCTGAAGGTCAGCGTCTGGTTGACACCGGACTCGGCGACGACGGTGCGGTCGGCGCCGAGCTGGGCCTTCCACTGGTCCCCGACGAGCTGGTCGGAGGGGATGATGTCGGTGAAGTCGAGCTGGTCGGCCTGCACCTCGGTGAAGGCGGCGGCGGCATCGTTGTAGATGCAGTAGGTGACCTTGTCGACGTGCGCCGGGAACTTGCCGGTGTACTTGGCGTTCTTCTCCATCACGATCTCGGTGGCCGTATTGGAGGTGACGGTGAAGGGGCCGGCGCCGATGGGCATCTTGCCGAAGGTGTCCGACTTGGGGTCGGCGAAGAAGGACTCGGGCTGCGGCACGAAGGCGGAGTAGCCCAGGCGCACCGGCAGGTTGGAGACGGGCTCGCCGGTGGTGATGGTGAAGGTCTGGTCGTCGACGACCTTCAGGCCGCTCATCTGCTTGGCCTTGGGCTGGGTCTTGCACTCCTCGTCGGGGCACTGGAGGTCTGCGTAGCCGGCGATGGGCTCGAAGAAGTAGCCGTTCTGCTGGCCATTGGGGCCATAGGCGGCGTAGTTCCACGCGTCCACGAAGCTCTTGGAGGTGACCGGGCTGCCGTCGCTGAAGGTGCGGCCCCTGGCGAGCTTGACGGTGAAGACCTTGTTGTCCTTGGTGTCGATGGACTGGGCGAGGTCCATCTCGGGCGCGGCGGTGTCGCTGTTGTAGCGCACGAGCTTGGCGGTGACGGCGTCGATGACGTTGCCGCCACAGACCTCGGTGGTGTTCGACCCGATCAGCGGGTTCTCGGGGGTGCAACCGCGGATGATGATGTTGCCGCCGCTCTTGGCAGCGGTGTCTCCTGATCCGCTGCCACCGCCGGAGTCGGAGCCGCCGCCGCAGGCGGTGGCCGTCACGGCCAGTGTGGCCATGGCCACGGCGAGGGTACGTGAACGTCGCATGGGGGTTCTCATTGTTCTCGTGGGTGGCGCACAGTGCGCCACGGCTCCGCAGGCGCGGGCGTCCTTGCCGGGTGCCTGCGGAGTGAGAGAACCGGAAACCACGTGTCTCGCCGGTGGACCACGTGTTCATTCCGTGGTCCCGTGACTTGTGATCTGGTGCTGACTGGGATATGGGCGGTTGGTGCCAAGTCCTGGTCGATGGGCCATTCACCGTGGGACGGATGGACGGATTCGTGGCCGGCGCTTGATAGGCTGGCGCAGCTGCACTTCTGTTGTCTGCAGTGTGCCTCACGATGCCGACGCGTCCCCGCGTGGGAGCAGAACGAACGAAGAGAGTCAGTCTCAATGCTTTCAGCCTTTGCCAACGCGTTCAGGTCGCCGGATCTTCGCAGGAAGATCCTGTTCACGCTGTTCATCCTGGCCGTCTACCGGGCCGGGACCACCGTGCCGACGCCGAACGTGAACCTGGTGCGCATCGACCAGTGCCGTCGGCTGGCGGAGGACGGCGACCAGGCAGGCCTCTACTCGATCATCAACCTGTTCTCCGGTGGTGCGCTGCTGCAGCTGTCCATCTTCGCGCTGGGCATCATGCCGTACATCACCAGCTCGATCATCCTGCAACTGCTCACCGTGGTGATCCCCAAGCTCGAGGCACTGAAGAAGGAGGGTGCCTCGGGCCAGCAGCAGATCACCCAGTACACCCGTCGCCTCACCCTGGTGCTGGCGGTGCTGAACTCCACCGCCTTCATCACCATGGCGCGCAATGGCCAGCTCTTCCAGGGCTGTGACGGGATCATGTACGACGAGGGCATCTTCCCGATCGTCGTCATGATCCTGACGATGACCGCCGGCACCTCGATCATCATGTGGATGGGCGAGCTGATCACCGAGCGTGGCATCGGCAATGGCATGTCGATCATGATCTTCACCTCGATCGCCGCCCAGTTCCCCACCTCGCTGTGGTCGATCAAGCAGGCCCGCACTGGCGCCAATGCCTGGCTGATCTTCGGCCTGGTGCTGGCCATCGGCCTGCTGGTGATGGCCGGCATCATCTTCGTCGAGCAGGCCCAGCGACGCATCCCCGTGCAGTACGCCAAGCGCATGGTGGGGCGTCGCCTGTTCGGCGGGACCACCACCTACATCCCCCTCAAGGTGAACCAGGCGGGCGTGATCCCGGTGATCTTCGCCTCCTCGATGCTCTACCTGCCCGTGCTCTTCGCGACCTTCCAGCCCGAGAGCAAGGCCGGAAAGTGGATCAATGCCAACTTCACCGGTGCTGGTGGCGCCGGGGGAGCGCAGCCGATCTACAACGCAGTCTTCTTCCTGCTCATCATCGCCTTCACCTACTTCTACGTCGCGATCACCTTCAACCCCGTGGAGATCAGCGACAACATGAAGAAGTACGGCGGCTTCATCCCGGGTATTCGCGCGGGCAAGCCGACCGAGGACTACCTCGCCTATGTTCTGTCCCGTCTGACGGCGCCCGGTTCTCTCTACCTGGCCCTGATCTCGCTCATCCCCACGGTTGCCTTCATCGCGCTCGGAGCCCAGCAGAACTTCCCCTTCGGCGGTACCTCAATCCTGATCATCGTCGGTGTGGCCCTCGACACCGTCAAGCAGATCGAAAGCCAGCTCCAGCAACGCAACTACGAAGGATTCCTGAAGTGAGACTTCTCATCATGGGCGCCCCGGGCGCCGGCAAGGGCACCCAGGCCAAGCTGATCGCCAACCACTTCCGCATCCCGGCGGTCTCGACCGGTGCGATCTTCCGCGCCAACATCGCAGCCAAGACGCCGCTCGGCCTGCGCGTGCAGCAGCTGATCAGCGAAGGCAAGTTCGTGCCGGACGTCATCACCACCGCCGTGGTGGCCAAGCGCCTGCTGGAGAACGACGCCACCGACGGCTGGCTGCTCGACGGTTACCCCCGCACCACCGACCAGGTGGAGGCGCTGGACATCATCCTCGAGGACGCGCACCGGCACATTGACTGCGTGCTCTCACTCGAGGTCGATCCCGAGCTGCTGGTGGACCGCCTGGTCAAGCGTGCCGAGATCGAGGGCCGCGAGGACGACAATGCCGAGACCATCAGGCACCGGATGGAGGTCTACCGGACCGAGACCGAGCCGCTGATGGAGATCTACCGCGAGCGGGGATTGCTGGTGAGTGTCGACGGCCAGGGCACCGTCGACGAGGTGGCCGAGCGCATTTTCGCCGCCATCAACGAGTTCACCCAGCGTTGATGTTCTCCCGCGGCATCGAGATCAAGACCCCGGAGCAGCTGTGCCGGATGCGCACCGCCGGTCTGGTGGTGGCCCGCACCCACGAGGAGCTGGCACGCCACGCAGTGCCCGGCACCACGACCGGCGAGCTGGACCAGATCGCCCGCGAGATCCTGGCCCAGCACGGTGCCACGTCGAACTTCCTCAACTACGGCGCCGAGTGGGGCTACCCGCCCTACCCGGGCGTGGCCTGCATCTCGGTGAACGAAGTGGTGGTGCATGGCATTCCCGGCGAGCGCGTGTTGGCAGATGGTGACATCGTCAGCGTCGACTTCGGCGCGATCGTCGACGGTTGGCACGGCGACGCCGCCCGCACCTTCCTGGTGGGGCAGGTGGGCGATCGTGCCCGCCAGCTCAGCGAGGACACCCGCGAGTCCATGTGGGCCGGTATCGGTGCGGCACGCCTGGGCGGGCGCGTCGGTGACATCTCGAATGCGGTGCAACGCAGTCTGGAGTCCACGGGCCGCGGCTACGGCATTGTGCGCGAGTACACCGGTCACGGGATCGGGACCGCGATGCACCAGCCGCCGGACGTGCCGAACTTCGGCAAGGCCGGCAAGGGGCCGAAGCTGGTTGAGGGCATGGCCCTGGCCATCGAGCCGATGGTCACCTTGGGCAACGAGGACACCGCCACCCTGGACGACGAGTGGACGGTGGTGACGGTCGACGGCTCGTGGGCCTCGCACTGGGAGAACACGATCACCGTCACCAAGGACGGTCTGTGGGTTCTCACCGAGCTGGACGGCGGTGAGGTGGAGCTGACCGCGCGTGGCCTGCCCTTCGGACCGCTGGCAGACTGAGGCTGCCCGGACGGTTCGGCAGGTGGACTCGTGGAGGGGTGGGGTGCCAGGAGGCACCCCACTCCTTCCGTATTCGGGCCGGGCCCGGTTGAATGCGGGCATGAACCCCACCGCCCTGCCCAGCGACCTCGAGATCGCCCGCGCCGCCCACCTGGAACCCATCGAGAAGGTGGCACGCTCCGCCGGGATCGACGCCGAGCACCTCGTACCCCACGGCCGCCACGTGGCGAAGGTCTCGCTGAAGGCCAGCGATGACCTGGCCAGCCGGCCCGACGGGAAGTACGTCGTGGTGACCGCGCTGACGCCCACGCCGCTGGGGGAGGGCAAGACCACCACTGCCGTGGGGCTCGCACAGGGCCTGGGACAGTTGGGCAAGCGGTCGATGCTGGCGCTGCGCCAGCCGTCGATGGGCCCCACCTTCGGGGTGAAGGGCGGTGCCGCGGGCGCCGGATACTCCCAGGTGGTGCCGATGGAGACGCTGAACCTGCACCTGACGGGTGACTTCCACGCCATCACGGCGGCACACGACCTGCTGGCCGCCATGGTGGACAACCACCTGCACCACGGCAACGAGCTGGGCATCGACCCGCACTCGATCAGCTGGCGACGGGTGGTGGACGTCAACGACCGGGCGCTGCGCAATGTGGTGCTGGGCCTGGGCGCCCGGCTCGACGGGGTGCCGCGCCAGAGCGGCTTCGACATCACCGCCGCCAGCGAGGTGGGGGTGTGCCTGTCGCTGGCCACCTCGCTGCACGACCTGCGCGAGCGGCTGGGACGCATCGTGGTCGGGTACACGCGCGAGGGTGCGCCGGTGACGGCCGAAGACCTGAAGGCCGCCGGGGCCATGACCGTCATCATGCGCGAGGCGATCATGCCCAACCTGATGCAGACCACCGAGAACACCCCGGTGCTGGTCCATGCAGGCCCCTTCGGCAACATCGCCACCGGCAACTCGTCGGTGATCGCCGACCAGGTCGGCATCAAGGCCTCCGACTACCTGCTCACCGAGGCCGGTTTCGGTGCCGACATGGGAGCCGAGCGCTTCTTCAACGTCAAGTGCCGCGTTTCCGGGCTGCGACCCGATGCCGCGGTGCTGGTGACGACGGTGCGGGCGCTCAAGACGCACTCCGGCCGGTTCACGGTGGTCGCGGGACAGCCGCTACCGCCACAGATGCTGCAGGACTCTCCCGAGGACGTGTTCGCCGGCGCGGACAACCTGCGCAAGCACATCGAGATCGTGCGTGGCTTCGGCGTGGCCCCAGTGGTGGCGATCAACGTCTTCCCCAGCGACCATCCCGACGAGATCGAGGCGGTCCGCGAGATCGCCGAGGCCGCCGGGGCGAGGGTCGCGGCCTCCACCCACGTCGCCGACGGCGGGGCGGGGGCGCAGGAGCTGGCTCGGGTGGTGGCGGCGGCCTGCGAGGACAAGACGGACTTCCGCTTCAGCTACGACGAGCAGGACTCGCTGGTGGACAAGGTCACGAAGGTGGCCACGGGTGTCTACGGTGCCGATGGCATCGAGCTCAGTGCCCAGGCCCGACGGGAGCTGGCGCACTTCACCGAGCTCGGCTTCGGTCACCTGCCCGTCGTGATCGCCAAGACCCACCTGTCCATCTCCCACGATCCGGCGCTGCGCGGCGCCCCGACGGGATGGATGCTGCCGGTGCGCGAGGTGCGGCTGGCCGCCGGCGCGGGCTATGTCTACGCGATCTGTGGTGAGATGCGCACCATGCCAGGCCTGGGCAAGCACCCGGCCGCGGAGTGGATCGACATCGACGAGAACGGCGACATCGTCGGGCTCTTTTGAGGAGGCTGCCCGGGGCTTGGCCCGCCACCACTCCAAGGGGGTGGCCGGTGCCGCGTCGAGCTGCTTGGGTGGAAGCATGACCCCCACACCCCAGACCCGTGCCGACGACCTGACCGAGACCCTGCACGGCCACCAGGTGGCCGACCCCTACCGGTGGCTGGAGGGCCCTGACCAGAAGGCCGTCGACGACTGGGTTGCCGAGCAGCGAGGCCACGCCGACAAGGTGCTGGGCCGCCTGCCCATGCGTGAGTGGTTCACCGAGGTGATGCGCCGCATCGTCGAGCGGCCCCGGATCGGAACCCCCTGGAGGCAGGGTGGGCTCTACCTCCAGGAGCGGCGACTGGTCGGACAGAAGCAGTCGGTGGTCCACGTCGCCGACAGCCTCGAGGAGCTGCTGACCGGGGGACGGGTGCTGGCAGATCCCAACCAGTGGGACGAGTCGGGAACCACTTCGGTCTCCTTCGTGTGCGTCAATCCGCAGGGCAGCCTGGTGGCGCTGGGCCGCAGCGAGGCCGGCTCTGACTGGACCCATGTCAGCATCGTCGACGGTGACGGGGCGGTGGTGGAGGCCGATGCCGTCACCACCCGTTTCGCCGATGTCGTGTGGCTCCCCGACGGCCAGTCCTTCGTGCACCAGGCCTATCCGGGTGCCGCGAGAACCGACGGCACCAGCACCGCGCAGGCGACCGCCGCGCACCTGCGGGTGCACCGCGTCGGCACCTCCGTTGACGAGGACCTGGACTTCTTCGACTTCGAGCAGGACCCCCGTCAGCTGTGCTGGTTGGAGCTCAGCGACGACGACCAGTGGCTGGTGGCCCACGTCTCACGGGGGACCGAGCGCACCAACCAGCTGTGGCTCTTCCACGTCCACGGCGAGACCGACCCCGACGGCACCACCCGCAGCACGGTGGGGCAGCGGGTCCGGGTGGTCGAGCACGACGAGCAGGTGTGGCACTACCTCGGATCGGCCCACGGCGAGATCTACCTGCTCACCGACGACGACGCGCCCAACTCGCGCATCGTCGCCCTCGACGAGCAGGACTGGGAGCTGCGCGAAGTGGTGGGTGAACGGCAGTGGCCGTTGCGCCACGCGGTGCTCGCCCATGACGCCCTGGTCTGCTTGCACCTGGAGGATGCCCAGCCGGTGGTGCGCCGGCACGACCTGTACGGGGCGCAGAAGCAGGTGGTGGAGCTGCAGGCAGGGGCGGTCACCGCGCTGAATGCCACTGCCGACAGCGAAGAGGTCTTCCTGGGTGCCAGCACCATCGACGACCCGCAGGCCTCCTGGTGCCTGGACTGCGGCACCGGCGAGCTGCGCGAGCTGGAGGTGGCAGGCATCGACCAGGAGGCCTTCACCGTCGGTCACGGCGTCGAACGCCACCAGGCGACCAGCGCGGACGGCACCGAGGTGCCCTTCTTCCTGGTGCGTCCGCAGGGGGCGCCTGCCGGCCCGCTGCCGATGATCGTCTACGGCTACGGCGGTTTCGACGTCGAGGTGCTGGCCGACCACCGGCCGATCTGGCCAGCCTGGCTGGCAGCCGGGGGCGGCATCGCGATCGCGAACCTGCGCGGTGGCGGCGAGTTCGGGCGCGAGTGGTACGAGGGTGGCATCAGGGAGAACAAGCAGAAGGTCTTCGACGACATGATCGCGGTGGCCGAGACCCTCATCGCCGAGGGGCACACCACGGCGCAGCAGCTGGCCGTGTACGGCAAGAGCAACGGGGGACTACTGGTGGGTGCGGTGATGACCCAGCGTCCGGAGCTCTTCGCCGCCGCCCTGCTGCACGTCGGGGTGCTGGATGCCGTGCGCTTCCACCGCTTCACCATCGGCCATGCCTGGACCAGCGACTACGGCGACCCCGAGGTCGAGGCGGACCTCGGACGGATCCTTGAATGGTCGCCGCTGCACAATGTCCGTTCCGGGGTGACCTACCCGGCCACCCTGGTGATGACCAGCGACCACGACGACCGCGTGGTTCCGGCGCACTCCTACAAGTTCGCGGCGGCCGTGCAGGCGGCGCAGGCGGGTCCGGCGCCCGTGGTCTGCCGGATCGACGAGGCGACCGGGCATGGCCTGGCCAATCGCAGCCCGGAGGCGCTGGTGGCCGAGTCCGCCGACATGCTGGCCTTCGCCGCGCAGGCCACCGGCCTGGACAACCCGCCGCGCTCCCGCGGCTAGGCTGGAGTGGTGAGCAACCTGCCGATCTCGTCCAAGTACCGCAGCACGCCCGAGGCGGCCGTCGACGAGGTGGAGCGCGAAGATGTCGCGGCCCGCCTCAATGACGCCTTCACCCGCGGTGACGTCTCCAGTGACGACTACCGGGCGCTGCTGGACGAGGTTTATGCTGCCGGCACCCTCGGGGAGCTGGCCCCGGTGGTCGAGAAGCTGCCCGCAATGCAGACCCACCGCCAGCCGGACCTCGTGCGGCAGGACTCGCACGCGGCACCGGGCCAGCTGCGGCCGGCCGGGATGGACCGTCGCATGATGCGGATGGTGACGCTGGCGATGGCCTCCTCGGGCCTGCTGGTGCTGGTGCTGCTGGTACTGGCCTTTGTCTTCGACTGACCACCCGCCCGGCCCCAGCACCCGTCGCGTGGGTCAGGAGCCGGCGAGGATGCCGATGACGGGATTCCACTGGGTCACGTCGGCACGGGCCACCTGGCCCAGCTTCTGGAAGGGGTCGTCGGCCAGCAGTCGACGGACCTCGTCCTCGTCGGTGGCCTTGAAGACCAGCAGCGCTGTGGCGGGGCTGGTGCCCAGCAGCGGGCCGGATGCGACGAGCGAGCCGGCTTCGGCGAGCTGCCCCAGGTAGGCGCGATGCTCGGGGCGATGCTCGTCCTGCAGCGCCTTGTCGTCGGTGTAGGTGTAGATGACTGCGAAGTGGGCCATGGTGATTCCTCTCGGTGCTGGACGTCAGCTGCGCAGCGCGGCGGTGGCGGCTGCACGCTGTTCTGGGGTGACCTCGGGCAGGGTGAAGTCCTGGTCGCGCAGGTGCTGCAGGAAGTCGGGTTCGGGCGCGATGTCGTGGTTCCTCGCGTAGTAGTCCACGGCTGCGGGCCAGATCCATGTGCCGTCGGTGATCATGGCGACCTCGACCGCGAAGGGCTTGCCGCTGAGCACGTCGTCCTCCTTGGTGCGGGCGAAGGCGATGGCGGGAGCCTTGGTGAGGTAGTGGACGACGCGGTCGTTGATCTCGGCCCAGTCGGCAGGTGCTGGCCACGGTTGCGGAGGGTTGACGCTCGTGCGACGGAACTGGGTGCTGGTCATGACTGCCTCCTGGTGGACGACATGGTGTTCCCATCTTGCTGCATTCCGTCAGCCCTGACCATGGGGTGATGGCGTCTTCAGTCGCCAGTCCGGGTGGTGGGTCGCCAGGCTTCGAGGTCGTGGGGGATGGGTTCTTCGTCGGGTTGGGTTTCGGGGATGAGGTGTTCGGCGTCGATGCCGATGTCGAGTAAGGGTTCGAGGGCGAAGCGGGTGACCCAGGAGGGGAGTTTGTGGCGGTTGGCGAGGATGAAGACCACGGTGCCGGGGTAGTTTCCGGCGGCGTACTGTTCGTGTCGGCTTCCGAAGAGGCTGCGGTCCACCAGGGCGGCCCGGCCGCCTGCGGCAGCGCCGGCCAGGTCGAGTGCGTTGGCCATGGGCGGCGAGATCGGGGTCTCGGCCATCGCATTCACCACGGGAGCCCATCGTTCTTCGGTGATGATCGCAAACACGATGGAGCCCAGCTTCACCCATTGTTCTTCGGTGAGGTTCTCGATGATGTCGATGAACTCTTCGACGGCTTGGGCTTGGCGTCCGAACTTGTGGGGGCTCATGTCACCAGACCTTACCGTTGACCGTGAAGCGCACATTGAGCTTGATGTCTCCCCACAGTTCCTCGGGGATCAGGCTCCTTTCCAACGCATTACTGAGGTTTTCGCACTAAGATCTTCGCATGTGGGTGGCTATCGCGGGTGTTGAGCGGACCATGTGGGTGATGTGCCAAGGGTCGAGGGTGACCTTTTGGGGGCCTTGAAGTGTTTAAGGATGGCGTTGGCTCGTTCGGCGGGTGCTCAGAATTGGGTGATGAGCCGGTTTCGGGCGACGGTGTCGGGAGCCAGGCCGTGGCCCTTGACCGGGTGGCAGATGCCGATGCCTGCACCTTGGTAGCCCTTGTCGGTGAGGGTCTTCAGGCCGTGCGCGGCGGTTGGGTAGAGGGCCGGGAGGACATGGTGGCGGGAGGCGGTGATGTCGTTTGTTGAGCCCGGGACGCCGGCGAGGTCCAGATCGGGAAGCCGGAGCTGTCGGTGAAACCTGGATGTTGCCGCCGTGGCGGTGGTGTTCTCCCGAGTACCACGCGTCGGTGGATTTCCCTTGTCCGGCAGGGATGTGGACGGCGGTGGTGGCGATCAGGGTGCCGTCCAGACAGACGAAGGCCTCGCCGTGGGCATGTTGTTCGTCGAGGGCCTCGTGGAGGTCTGGAGCGTGGTCGGCGACCACGTCGAGGGCTTCGTGGAGGTAGTGGTAGCAGGCGGACGGGGACAGGCCATGATCCTTGGCGAGGCGGTGGATCGGGGTCGCGTCCAGCATCCACCGGCAGAACATGATCGTTTGGGTCCAGCAGGACTTGGCGCGTTGCCACAGGCGGCGGTCATGTCGGCGACGGTGGGCCGACAGCCACGCTGTGATGCGGCGCACGATGGTCTCGGGAAGGTCAAGGGTGACACGATGCCGACAGCATGCGGGCTCGGGTTCTGGTCGGGCTCGGTCTCTTGGCAGAAACCGATCCTGCACCACCCGACCCGCATGCACCGACCTTGGACGACCATCGTTCCTTGTCAGATCGCCAATGTTGAGGATCTACTGGCAAGTCTGGTGAGAAAACCTCAGTGCTGGACGGTGAGAGAGGAGAGGCGTACCTGCTGGGTGTTGACCGTGCGCTTGCGGGACTATGTCGCGGGACAGGAAGTTTGTTCTCTCAGTGGGCCCGAGGGTCGTGTAGTTCTGATAGGCTCTGACTATGCGCCGATACCTCACTCCCTAAATTTTGCCGATTCCTCTTATGCCCTAAAAGTCCTGGAGGTAATGCAGAAACTTGGCTACAGTGGTGATTATCAATTTGATTTTTAAATGACGGTCGGGTATAGCATCTTCCCCTTGTTGGGGGCATACGAAAGGAAAATTTTAATGACCTCGAAATATCTCATTGGCGGAGCGCTTCTCTCTCTTGCTCTGATAGCGTCTGGCGCCTCACTGGGAATGGCGGTTGATGAAGATGCTTTCAGCGCCAAAATCGAGAGGGTGCAAACGGGGATCTCGTGTCAAGAGCGTTCTCAAAGTGCATTGATGGTAACGACGGGGCTGATTGTGGAGAAGGGTGCGCTATATACAGTCGCAATGCCTCAAGTACACACAAAGCAGTCTTGTCATGAGCAGTACAAGCGTGATTCTGCTAAGTGTCGTCGTGCTCCAGGTGGGGCGCGAGGTAGGGCGATTTGCTGGGCGACTATCGCTGCCAAGCTGGGGACTTGCATTGCAAGTGCGGAGGACCGATGAATCGACAAGTAATCGCACGTCGCGAATACTGCAGTGGGGGTGGCCCTGTTGAGGCAACGATTGCGTTGCCACAGTCTTTTGAAGATAGTCAGGAATCGAGCTGGTTCGCCACCATTACCTTTCATGGGCTTGACCATGAAGTCTGTCAAGATGTTGGTGGAGCTGATGCCATCCAAGCTCTTGGCTTGGCCTGTCAGCTGATTGACGTTATTGCACAGTCAGAGGATCTTCAATTGCTTGATCGAGATAATTAGATATTGAGAAAGTCTAAGTCGCCTTTGCCGGTAGTGAGACCATCAAGACTTAGGTTTTCGCACCAAGATCCTCGCATGTGGGTGGCTATCGCGGGTGCTGAGCGGACCATGTGGGTGATGTGGGGTTGACCCGTGTTGGTGGACATCGGTTAAGCGGCTTTGAGGTCGTGGGTCATGGTGTGTTCGAAGTCTACGGGGCTGAGGTAGTCGAGTGCTGAGTGTCGTCGGCGGCGGTTGTAGACGATCTCGATCCACGAGGCGACGGCGACCATCGCGGCTTGTCGGGTGGCGACATGGTGACGGTGGTAGAACTCGGTCTTGAGGACCGACCAGAACGATTCTTGTTGGGCGTTGTCGAAGCACACCCCGGTACGCCCGACCGACAGGCGCATCTCGAAGCGTTTCGCCGCTTGGGCGAGCTGGGCCGAGGTGCACTGGCAGCCCCGGTCGGCGCGGAAGATCGTCTGCCGCGTGTCGCCGTGGCGGAAGGTGACGGCCTTGCGCATCGCGTCTTCGACCAGGTCGGTGTGCAGACTGTCACTGAACGCGTAGCCGAGCACCCGCCGGGAACACCCGTTGCGCACCGCGCACAAGTACAGCCAGCCCTCGCCAGTGGCCAGATAGGTGATGTTAGAGGTTCAGACCCGGTTCAACGTCCCGGTGTCGAATCGGCGCTCGACCAGGTCGGGAATCCGGCACGGCCGGGCGTCGCTGGTGGTGGTGACCGGGGTGAATGGGCGCGGACTGATCCCGTGGATGTCGTGGTCGGGCATGATCTTCGCGATGGTCTTGCGGGAGACCTGCTCGCCGCCGGCGCGTAGCTCGGCCAGCACCCCGGGTGAGCCGTAGGTGCCGTCCGAGGCCGCATGGGCGGTGATGACCTTGGCGGCCAGTTCGGCGCGGCGACGGGCTCGAGGGCCTGGCTCGGCGTTCTGCCGGGCGACCCAGGCGTGATGCCCGGAGCGGGAGACGCCGAGCAGCTGGCACATGCGGGCCAGTGGGATCTGGTTGTCGGGTTCGGCCTTCTTCGCCGCGATCATCGTGAATGCCTGGTCGGGGTCTGCGCCTGATCGGCTGCGAAGAAGGCCGCTGCTTTTTTTCAGAAAGTCACGATCCATGCGCAGCGCGGCGACCTCGGTGCGTAACCGTTCCACTTCGGCGCGTTCGTTGACATCCAGCGCTTCGGGCGGGTCGTCCATGCGGGCCCGTTCCTGCGCGATCCAGCGTCCGAGCAGTTGCGCACCAACCCCGATCTCCTCGGCGACCGCAGCGATCGTGCGGCCAGTGTCGATGACCAAGTGCGCGGCATCGCTTCGGTACTGCGGGGTGTAACTCTTCGGCTTGGCGCCCATGAAGGGCATCCTCTCCTGCCAAGCAGAACTAGGCGATCAGGATGTCCACCCAACGGGGGCAACCCCAAGGGTTCACTCGCGGCCACGGAGGGGCCGCGGTCTGGCGATCGGTGCCCGCCGGGCGGGTTGCCGCCAGATGGCTCGGCAGATTTGTCGCCTTGGGAAGGCTCGCATAGAGTAGGTGGTCGGTCACCTGTGTCCAGGCGATCGTCCATGCCCTCACCGCACGGCGGGGGCTTCAGTCGAACAGATTGAGAGTCAATGGCCAAGAAAGAGGGAGCCCTCGAACTCGAGGGAACCGTCGTCGAGTCCCTTCCGAACGCGATGTTCCGGGTCGAGCTCGTCAACGGTCACAAGGTGCTCGCCACGATCAGCGGCAAGATGCGTCAGCACTACATCCGCATCCTGCCGTCCGACCGCGTGGTCGTCGAGCTGTCCCCCTATGACCTGACACGCGGACGTATCGTCTATCGCCACAAGTGATCCACCGGGCGAGCAATCGCCCAGCAGACACATCCACCACAGAACCGGGGAGCACTGTGCCCAGTGCCGCCGGTTCGCTGATCGAAAGAGACTCTCGAATGAAGGTTCAGCCGAGCGTCAAGAAGATCTGCGACAAGTGCAAGGTGATTCGCCGGCACGGTCGCGTGATGGTGATCTGCGACAACCCGCGCCACAAGCAGCGCCAGGGCTGACCAGCCAGGCTTTGCGGCTCCTCCGACAGGTGGGGCCATGGGCGGTGACTCGCAGAACATCGCAGGTGTTCCGGTCACCCATCGCCGCCAGGCGATGAGGCACCTGCCAGACAACTCCACAACGTGAACGCAAGGCCGGAGATGAATACCGGTCACACCCCTGGACGAAGGCCAGGGCCCCGTCGGTGGCACGAGCCACCAGAAGGCAACGGGGACGCGTCACGCCACACACCTTCGTGGCCCACGACCACACTCCACCACCCGCTGGAAACGGGGGAGTCCCCCTGACGGGGAAGGGCCAGAAATGAAAGGTAACCGCCTGATGGCACGCCTCATTGGTGTCGACCTCCCGCGCGAGAAGCGTCTCGAGGTCGCACTCACCTACATCTTCGGCATCGGCAAGACCCGTGCCGCCGAGACCCTGGAAGCCACTGGCATCAGTGGTGACCTCCGTGTCCACACCCTGACCGACGACCAGCTGGTGGCCCTGCGCGACCACATCGAGGCCAACTACCAGACCGAGGGTGACCTCCGTCGCGAGGTGGCCGCCGACATCCGTCGCAAGATCGAGATCGGCACCTACCAGGGCCGTCGTCACCGCTCCGGCCTGCCGGTGCGTGGTCAGCGCACCCGCACCAATGCCCGCACTCGCAAGGGCAAGAAGAAGGCCGTCGCCGGCAAGAAGAAGGCGCGCTGACCCCCCGGGTTGGTGCAGACACGACAGATTCCAGGAGAGAACTGACCCATGGCTACTGCAGGCCGTAAGGGCGCCGCCAAGACCAAGGTGCGCCGCAAGGAAAAGAAGAATGTGGTTGCCGGACAGGCCCACATCAAGAGCACGTTCAACAACACGATCATCGCCATCACCGATCCCACCGGTGCTGTGATCTCGTGGGCCTCCGCCGGCACCGTCGGCTTCAAGGGCTCGCGCAAGTCGACCCCCTTCGCCGCCCAGATGGCCGCCGAGTCGGCCGGCCGTCGCGCGATGGACCACGGCATGAAGCGCGTGGACGTCTTCGTCAAGGGACCCGGCTCGGGCCGTGAGACCGCCATCCGTTCGCTGGGAGCCGTCGGGCTCGAGGTCGGCGCCATCGCCGACGTCACCCCCGTGCCCCACAACGGATGCCGTCCGCCCAAGCGCCGTCGCGTCTGATCCCGAGAACACAGAAAAGGACTGATCAACAATGGCCCGTTACACCGGCCCCATGACCAAGAAGTCCCGTCGTCTCGGGACTGACCTGGTCGGCAACGACAAGGCATTCGAGAAGCGCCCCTACCCGCCGGGCGTGCACGGCCGCGGCCGTACCAAGGACTCCGAGTACTCGCTGCAGCTGCGCGAGAAGCAGAAGGCGCGTTTCGCCTACGGCGTGCTGGAGAAGCAGTTCCGTCGCTACTACGCCGAGGCCGACCGCGTGCCCGGCAAGACCGGTGACGCCCTGCTCCAGATCCTCGAGAGCCGTCTGGACAATGTCATCTACCGCGCCGGATTCGCCTCCACGCGTCGCCAGGCCCGTCAGCTGGTCGTGCACGGCCACTTCCTGGTCAACGGCCAGAAGGTGAACATCCCCAGCTTCCGCGTCAGCCAGTACGACGTCATCGACGTGCGTCCCAAGTCGATGGACCTGCACCCGCTGGTCATCGCCCGTGAGACCCACGGCGAGCGCGAGGTTCCCGCCTGGATGGACGTGCGTCCCAACAAGATGCGCATCCTGATCCACCAGCTGCCCACGCGTGAGCAGATCGTGGTGGACGTCCAGGAGCAGATGATCGTCGAGCTCTACTCGAAGTAAGCAGCACCGGTCTCCAGCGTCGAATCCTCGGCGCTGGAGACCTGCCTGCCCCCTCGCGCCGGCACTGCCGTGGCGGCGCAGCCACATGGTCCTCAAATAGCGGGGGACCTGGAGAAAAGGAAAGTACATGCTCATCGCACAGCGTCCGACCCTGTCGGAAGAAGTGATCAGCGACTACCGCTCGCGCTTCGTCATCGAGCCCCTGGAGCCCGGCTTCGGCTACACCCTGGGCAACTCGCTGCGCCGCACCCTGCTGTCGTCCATCCCGGGCGCGGCCGTGACCAGCATCAAGATCGAGGGGAACCAGCACGAGTTCTCCACGATCGAGGGAGTCGTCGAGGACGTCACCGAGCTGATCCTCAACCTCAAGGGCCTGGTGCTCTCCTCCGAGGAGGACGAGCCCGTCACCATGTACCTGCGCAAGCAGGGCGCCGGTGAGATCACTGCGGCCGACATCCAGCCCCCGGCCGGTGTGGAGATCCACAACCCGGAGCTGCACATCGCGACGCTGAACGACAACGGCAAGCTCGAGATGGAGCTGGTCGTGGAGCGTGGCCGCGGCTACGTCTCCAGCTCGCTGAACAACAACCCGGACGCCGAGATCGGTCGTGTGGCCGTGGACTCGATCTACAGCCCCGTGCTGAAGGTCACCTACAAGGTCGAGGCAACCCGAGTCGAGCAGCGCACCGACTTCGACAAGCTCGTCGTCGATGTCGAGACCAAGCCCGCCATCCGCCCGCGCGATGCCGTCGCCTCCGCCGGACGCACCCTGGTGGAGCTCTTCGGCCTGGCCCGTGAGCTGAACCTCGACGCCGAGGGCGTCGAGATCGGCCCCTCGCCCGTCGACGAGCAGCTGGCCCAGGACCTGGCCATGCCGGTAGAGGACCTGAACCTGACGGTTCGCTCCTACAACTGCCTCAAGCGTGAGGGCATCCACACCGTGGGTGAGCTGGTCTCGCGCAGCGAGCAGGATCTGCTGGACATCCGCAACTTCGGCTCCAAGTCCATCGACGAGGTCAAGCTGAAACTGCACGAGATGGGCCTGGCGCTCAAGGACTCGGCCCCGGGCTTCGACCCGCTGGCCGCTGCCGAGAGCTTCGACGAGGGCGAGGCCGACGAGGACTTCGCCGAGACCGAGCAGTACTGATCCGCTCTGATCCACAAGAACCTGGAGAACTGACATGCCTACACCCACCAAGGGTCCCCGCTTCGGCGGCAGCCCGACGCACGAGCGGATCATCCTGGCCAACCTGGCCCGGCAGCTGTTCGAGAACGGTCGCATCACCACCACCGAGGCGAAGGCCAAGCGCGTTCGTCCCCTGGCGGAGAAGCTGATCAGCAAGGCCAAGCGCGGCGACCTTCACAACCGTCGTCTGGTGCTGAAGACCATCACCGACCAGAGTGTCGTGCACACCCTGTTCACGGAGATCGCCCCGGCCATGGCCGAGCGCGAGGGCGGCTACACCCGCATCACCAAGATCGGCAACCGCAAGGGCGACAACGCCCCCATGGCCATCATCGAGCTGGTGACCGAGGCCGTCGTGAAGAAGCCGTCGCGCTCCAAGGCCGCCAAGGCCGAGGATGTGAAGGCCGACATCGCCGCCGCGAACACGGCCGGCGAAGCCAAGGCTGAGGAGGCCCCCGTCGAGGAGGCCGCCACTGAGGCTCCCGCCGAGGAGACCGCAGCCGCGGAGACCGTCGAGGCTCCGGCCGAGGAGAAGGCCCAGGCCTGAACCCCACCGCACGCCAGCAGGGCGTCCCACCTCATGGTGGGGCGCCCTGCTGCATGTCTGGCCCCATGGGCCTGTCGCTAGGCTTGGCCCATGACCTTGCGGATCGCCCAGCTCGCCAACTTCGTCGGACCCGTCTCCGGCGGGATGCGCGTGGCGATCAACGAGCTCGGCAAGGGCTACGTGGCCGCGGGCCACGAGCGGATCCTGGTGATCCCCGGCGAGCGCGACCGCACCGAGGAGACCGACGAGGGCATCGTCGTCCAGGTGAAGGCTCCGCGCGTCTCGCGCGACTACCGCATGATCGCCACCCCCTGGCGGGCCCTCGAGGTACTGGACCGCTTCCGCCCCACCTCCATCGAGGTCAGCGACAAGTGGACGCTCTCACCGGCGGCACGCTGGGCCGCCCGCCGCGGCATCGGCTCGGCCCTGTTCAGCCACGAACGCCTCGACGACATGCTCTCGGGATGGGTCCGGGCCCAGTTCGGCGTCGAGAGCGCCGTCGGCGCTCTCAACCGGCGTCTGGTCAAGGAGTTCGACGCCGTCGTGGTCACCAGCGACTATGCCGCCGCGGAGTTCGCCGACCTCGACGCCACCCTGCGCAAGGTGCCGCTCGGGGTGGACCTCGAGACCTTCAACCCCTGCCTGCCGGGGCCCGTCGACAACGGCCTGGTGACGCTGTGTTACGTCGGGCGGATGAGCCACGAGAAGAACCCTGAACTGGGGGTGGCCGCCGCCGTCGAGCTGCACCGCAGGGGAGTGCCCATCCGCCTCGACATGTACGGAGTCGGCCCAGACCTGGAGAAGATGAGGGAACAGGCCGGGGACGCACCGGTGGTCTTCCACGGCTTCGTCAAGGGACGTGACGAGGTGGCGCGCTGCTTCGCCCGCTCCGACATCTCCCTGTCGGTCTGCCCGTCCGAGACCTTCGGTCTGGCGGTGCTGGAGGCCCTGGCCTGTGGCACGCCGGTGGTCACGGCCAATCGCGGGGGAGCGCACGAGCTGGTGGATGCGACCAGCGGAGAGTACGGCACCCCGGACCCGGTTGGCATCGCCGATGCCATCGAGCGCCTGATGGCACGGCTGGGGCCAGACCTCAGGATCGCCGCCCGGCAGCGTGCCGAGCAGTACACCTGGCAGTCGAGCGTCGACAAGATGCTGAACCTGCACACCTGGCTCGCCCAGGACCGCACCCCGACGCCACCCAACAGACTGTTCGGCACCACCCCGAAGGAGCGTTGATGCGCACCCCGACCCGACTGCTGGCCACGGGCGCCGCGCTGGCCGTGCCCGCCGCCCTCTTCGTTGCCCCTGCGGTGCTGACAGCCCCCAGCGACGGTGGCGGCCCCGGCATCGACGAGCTGGTGGCGCACTGCCGTGCCTCAGGGCTGGAGGGTTGGGCCCTGGTGGACCATGCCACCGTGCTGGTGCACCACAGCTACCGCAAGCACTCCCTGTGGCACCTGTGGGACAGCCCCGAGAGTTCGCTGCGCCATGCCCACGGATGGTCGGCGCAGTACAACGGTGCGCTGGCCCGGGTGCTGACGGCCCTCGGTTTCCAGGTGGTGGAGGTGCATGCGGCGCGCGTGCGCGGCCTGGGCCGCAATCCGTGGTGGCAGGCCGGCCATACCTGGCTGCGCGTCACCCACGAGGGCCGGACGCTGGACGTGAGCGCCTCCAGCGCCACCAACCGGGCGGGAGAGCTGGACGTCGATCCCAGATCCGAGGTGAGGCCGGTGCGCCGCTGGACCCGCAGCGTCGTCTCACTGGCCCTGACGCCGGTGGTGGCGGTGCAGGCCTGGCGGCAGCTGCTCGGGGCCGACGTGCCCGGCTGGCTGCACCGCGACTTCGGCCAACGGCTGTGACGCTGGACCGTCCCGAGAGCAGGTACGGCGTGAAGGCAGGCTCCTCGAACGCACGGCGGCCCGGATTCCCCACGGGGGATCCGGGCCGTCGAGGCTCTGCGTCAGCGATCAGGCGGCGTGGCCACAGCCCCAGGGCTGCAGGCCGCGCTCGGCGTAGACCTTGTTCGCGATGGTGATCTGCTGGGCCTTGGAGGCCAGGTTGGCGGTCG
This sequence comes from Luteococcus sp., assembly GCF_043424415.1. Classification (NCBI taxonomy): domain Bacteria; kingdom Bacillati; phylum Actinomycetota; class Actinomycetes; order Propionibacteriales; family Propionibacteriaceae; genus Luteococcus; species Luteococcus sp. The sequence goes on from NZ_JBHWOO010000228.1 coordinate 26,604, forward strand.
GCGCATAGGCGCCGCCCCCATTGGCCAGCCAGGTCTGGCGGTCGAACTGCAGGCCGCCGTAGTAGCCGTTGCCGGTGTTGATCGACCAGTTGCCGCCCGACTCGCACTGGGCGATGAGGTCCCACATGGCGGTGTTGGCGGTGTTGGTGCCGGCCGAGGAGCTCTTGGGCCGGGGCGCGGTCGTGGTCTTCGACGCGCTGGGCTTCGAGGCCGAACGGGTCGAGCTCTTCGAGTTCGTGGACTTTGACGTGCTGGACGCCGAGGTGCTCGACGGGGACTCGGGGGCCTGTTCACGGGTGCCCACCAGGACCTTCTCGGTGACCGGCTTGGTGGTGACCTTCTCCGTGAGCAGCTGCTTCTTGGTCACCTTGCCGTCGACGACGGTGAGCTTCCAGGTCTGGGTCTTGACGCCGTCCTTGCCCTCCACCTCGACCTTGCGCTCACCCTTGTCCAGCGAGGAGCTGCGGGTGGTCTCGGTCTCGTGCTCGATCGGGACGGTGGTGTTCTGCTGCTTGCTGCCCACCCGGGTCAGGGCGATGGTCTGCTTCTCGGCCAGTACGGTGTGCGCGGCCGGGGTGAGCTTGTCGTCGGAATCGACGCTCAGCTTGCGCTCCTTGAGCAGCTCACCGACCGTCGCGGCGGTGCTGGTGGCCAAGGTCTTCTTGCCCCCGTCCACCAGGGTGACCGTCTTGGGGGTGATGGCCTCCACGGCCAGCCCCTCGCGGCCCAGCGGGGTGGAGCGGCTCACCGAGAGTCGGGAGCCCTTCTCCAGCACGCCCAGCTGCGTCAGGGCGCTGTCCAGGTTGGTCGCGGTGGTCCACAGCGTGGTCTTCTTGCCGTCCACGGTCAGCGTGATGGGACGCCCGTGGTTGACGGTGATGCGGGTGCCGTCGCTGATCCGGCTCGAGGCGGAGGGAACGACGGTGTCGCGCTCGCCCACCGCGATGCCCTTGGTCTGCAGGGCGTCCGCGACGGTGCCGCCGAAGGTCTTGACGGTGCTGGTCTGGCCGTCGACGGCCACCTGCACCTCCTTCTCGGCAACCTGCCAGCCGGCGGTGCCGGCGGCTGCTGCCAGGGCGGTGGCGCCTGCGATCAGGCCAATGGTCTTCTTGTTCACGCTGCTCCTCGAGATGCTCAGGCCTCCATCATGCCGCCGCAGCTGAGAAAACCCACAATCGCAGTGCCATCTTTCTCAGGAACTTCAGCGGGTCCACCATCAGGCGCAGACGCGACGAGGCCCCGCCACCGTGGGGTGGCGGGGCCATCGGGCCTGGGCAGAAGGGGTCACGCAGTGCGCAGCCCTCCGGCGCGGGCTCAGGCCTGGCGTGCCTTGGCGAGGCGTTCGGTGACATCGGCCCAGTTGATGACATTCCACCAGGCGTCGACGTAGTCGGCCTTCACGTTCTTGTACTGCAGGTAGTAGGCGTGCTCCCACATGTCGAGCTGCAGGATCGAGGTCTGGTTCAGCGGGATGTTGCCCTGCTGGTCCTGCAGCTGCAGGACGTTGAGGCGCTGGCCCAGCGAGTCCCAGGCGAGCACCGACCAACCCGAGCCCTGGATGGCCTTGGCATTCTCGTTGAAATGCTTCTGGAAGCCGTCGAAGGAACCGAAGAACTCGTCGATGGCGCTGGCCAGCTCACCCTCGGGGCGACCGCCGGCGTTGGGGGCCATGTTCTTCCAGAAGATGGAGTGGTTGACGTGGCCGCCCAGGTTGAAGGCCAGGTCCTTCCCCAGCTTGCCGATGGTGCCGAAGTCACCCTTGGCGCGGGCCTCCTCCATCTTCTCCAGCGCGGTGTTGGCGCCGGCCACGTAAGTGGCGTGGTGCTTGGAGTGGTGGAGCTCCATGATCTCGGGAGCAATGTGCGGCGCCAGGGCGCTGTAGTCGTAGTCGAGTTCGGGCAGGGTGTAGACAGCCATTCGGTCCTCTTTCCGTCTTCGCCGGGCGTCACCGCCCGGGGCCCCAGTCGCGGGGCCTGTACAGGGACAACTCCGACCATAGGGGCTTTCTTCCCCCGATCCAGACTTTTTCGCCGCCGACTGAACTGGGGCAGGCCTTTGTGCAGGTCGCAAGGGCCTGCCCCGGCTCCAGACGGGCCGTCGTCGTGGCTCAGTGGCGCTCGTCGCGCGGGGCCGCGTGGGCACCGCCGTCGCGCTGCTCCCCGTCGTGACGGACCGCGTCGTGCTGGACGGGTGCCCCGGCGGCCGGCTTGCGGTTGCGGCGCGACAGGTACCAGGCGCCCAGCGCCGCGAGCGCCAGCGGCAGCAGCAGCCAGGCCCAGGGGCTCTTCTTGTCCTCGCTGGCGGGTGCAGCGGCGGGGGTGGGGGTGGCCGACGGGGTGGGGGCCGACTGCCCGGCCTTGCCGGGGGTGCACTCCTTGCCATAGCACCAGCCCTCCATCGTTCCGGGCTTGGGCTTGGACTCGTTGGCGCCGACCTGGCTGTAGACCCACTTCCCGTCCTTGCCGGCGGTGTAGTAGTGCCAGTAGTTGCCGTCGAACTTCGTCGGGCAGGTGGCGGGTTCCCCGGCGATGGTGCAGATCATCTGGCCCTTGGCATCCTTGCCCACCTGCAGGCCGGCCTCGGTGAGCAGCTTCTCGCCGGAGGCGGCGACATCGGTGCAGGTGTCGGCGAGCATCTTCCCGGCAGAATCCTGCACCACCAGCCAGACCTTGCCCTGCGCGAGGCAGTCGTCGGTGGCCTGGGCAGGCATCACGGGAGCTGCGGAGGCAACGGCAGCGGGGCCGAGGGCCAAGGCGGCCGAGGCGGCCGCGATGGCCAGGGCAGAGCGGGACAGACGAGGCACGATGGTCCTTTCCGTGCGGCGCCAGGACGGGCCGCGTCGGGTCATGAAGGGTGGATGGGCAGTCGGCAGGCTACTGCATCGGCTGTTGCGCCACCGGCTGTGCCGCACCGTCCGGACGCACCTCCAGCACTCGGAAACCCTTGTGGGAGGCCAGCCGGGTGCAGTCGTAGCCCTGGTCCTCCAACCAGCGCGCCAGCGAGTCGGCGCCCAGGTTCTTGCCCACCACCATCACCGCCCTGCCCGTCGGGGCCAGCCGGGGGAGCCAGGTCAGCAGCAGTTCGTGCAGCGCCGGCTTGCCGATCCGGATCGGCGGATTGGACCAGATCTCGTCATAGCGGGTGGCCGGGTCGGCCTGCTCGGGCAGCAGGGCCCGCACCCGCTGGCCTGCGCCGATGCGTCGGGCATTCTCGGCCGCAAGGCCCAGGGCACGCTGGTTGACGTCGACGGCATCGACGAGGCTGGCGGGGCAGTGGTCCGCCAGAGCGACGGCGATCGGGCCATAGCCGCAGCCCAGGTCGAGCAGCCGGGCGCCGTCAGCCGGCGGCGGCACCTCCCGCAGCAGGATGGCGGTGGACGGGTCCAGCCGCGCGCCGGAGAAGACCCCATTGGCGGTGGTGAAGGTGTACTCGCGCTCCCAGATGGTGGCGCCGATCTCGCGGCGCTTCTCGGGTCCGTCGGGGGTGGTGAAGTAGTGGCTCATCGCTGCTCCTCGGGCAGTGCGGCGTCTGGCAGTGCGGCGTCTGGCAGTGCTGGGGCGGCCAGTTCGTCCGGGCTGCGCATGCTGCGCGAGAGCTCGGCCCGCTCGGCCAGCCGGCTCTCGTCGGGATAACCGACCTCTTCGAGGCACAGCCCCTTGGCGGGCATCACCAGCACCCCGTTGTGGCGCTTGGGGCTGGCCTTCACCTCGGCAAGCCAGGCCTCGTCCTGGCGGCCGGTGCCGACCGCCGTCATGGCTCCCATCAGGGACCGCACCATCGAGTGGCAGAAGGCATCGGCCACCACTGTGTACTCGAGCATCCCGTCCTTGCGGCGCTGCACCTGCAGACCGGTGAGGGTGCGGATGGTGGTTGCCCCGTCGCGGGGCCGGCAGAAGGGGGCGAAGTCGTGCAGGCCCAGCAGCATCAACGCGGCCTGGTTGGTGGCCTCCACGTCGACGGTTCCCCGCACCTGGGCGACGTGGTTGCGCAGCAGCGGGTCGGGGCGGCTCTGCTCGTCCCAGAGCCGGTAGACATAGCGACGCCAGATCGCCGAGAAGCGCGCGTCAAAGCCCTCCGGCGCTCGGCTCACGTCCGTGACGCGCAGGTCCTCGTCCAGGACACGCTGCAGACGGTGCAGCAGGCGGCCGGTGTCGACCTCCCTGGGCAGGTCGACGTGGGCAACCTGCCCGCGGGCATGGACGCCGGCATCGGTGCGTCCTGCCACCGTCAGCTGCACCGGCTCGGCCAGCCGCAGCACCTGCGTGGTCCACTTCTCCAGCTCGCCCTGCACCGTGCGCAGCCCCGGCTGCGCGGCCCAGCCGGAGAAGCTGGCGCCGTCATAGGCGATGTCCAGGCGCCAGCGGGTCAGGGCCGGGGTCTCACTCATCGACGGCCACCGCCCGGTAGGTCAGGTCGCGGATGGTGCGCCCTGCCTCCAGTCCCTTGCGCTCATACTTGGTCACCGGGCGCAGGTCCAGCCGCGGCGCCCAACCCGAGTCGGGATCGTCGGCGTCCAGATGCTCATTCGTCCAGCCGGGGGCGACGTCGAGCACCTCGCGCATCCACTCGGCATAGTCCTGCCAGTCGGTGGCCAGCCGCCACCGGCCACCGGTCACCATCCGGGAGCGCACCAGGGCGGCGAAGTCGGTGCTGACCAGGCGACGCTTGTGGTGGCGGGTCTTGTGCCAGGGGTCGGCGAAGAAGAGCCACAGCTCACTGATCGAGCCCTCGTCGAAGAGCCGCTCCAGCCCCTGCTGGCCGTCGGCCATCACGATGCGCACATTGTCGACGCCCTCGCGGGCCAGCTTGCCCAGGGTGTTGGCAACGGCGGGCTGGAAGACCTCGAAGGCCACCACATTGGCCTCGGGGTGGGCCTTGGCCATCGGCACCAGCGAGTCGCCGGTGCCCGAGCCGATCTCGACCAGCAGCGGCGCGGTGCGACCGAAGACCTCGGACCAGTCGACGCGCACGTCGGCGGCGAGCGAGGTGTCCGTCTCGCCCTGCGGGAGCCGCACCACGCGGCTGGTGCTCCACTGCTCCCAGGCCCTGCGCTGGGAGTCGTTCATGCGGGCGCTGCGGCGCACGAAGCTCACCACGTCGCGGTGGACGCGGGCAGGACGCTGCGGACCGGACTCGAAGGAGGGCAGGGTGGTGGCTGGGGACTGCGGATCTGGCACCCGGCAAGCCTAGTCTCTGCCCGCCGCCACACCGCCCAGCGAGTCGCCCCAGACCTCCTGCACGCCGGCCCCGAGCTCCAGCTCGCCCGGGTGCACCACGCGGCAGCCGTGCGCCAGCAGCGCTCCCGGCCGCAGCCGTCCAAGCAGGGAGTGGTCGCGACGGCCCGTGACCGGGTCGTGGTTGATCACGATGCAGCGGTCCAACGGCCGCTCCACCTGCAGCACCACCGGGCCGATCCGCAGCCGCTGGCCGGGAGCCGGTGCCAGCGGGGCCTTGCGGTCGTCGACGACCACATTGGCGCGATAGCGCGCCAGGTCCTGCGGCAGCCCGGCCTCCTCGAGCTCGCTGCGCAGCAGGAGGCTCACCGGGCTGGACCAGATGAAGCGCTGCCCGTCACGGCTGCGGGCCAGGCGCACCGGCACTCCTGCGGCCGCACTGAGCGCCTGTGCCAGTGGCCCGTCGTGGACGCTGGCACGGACGGCCCGGTCGTAGTAGTGGACGGTCTGGTCCCTGCCGGGGCCAAGGGCGTCCAGGGCACTTCGCGGCGCCTCCAGCCCCACCAGCTCGGGCATCCCGGTGGCGCGCAGGCAGTGCAGATGCTCGTCGACCGGCGACCACAGCCGGTCCTCGGCCAGTCCGTCGACTCCCGCCTCGACGCGCTCCAGCGGCTGCCAGGTGCAGCCCTTGACCAGGCAGCGGCCCAGCGCCTCGACGACGGCGCTCACAGGTCAGCCACCTGGCCGAGCAGTTCGCAGAAGGCCATGTCGGCCCAGGCGAACCAGCTGCGGGTGAAGCGGGTGGCGTCATCGACGTGGAAGCTCTCGTGCATCCGGTCGGTGCCTCCGTTGGTGCGGGCCATCAGCAGTGCCAGGCGCACCTTCTCGTCACGGTCGTTGCTGGTCAGCCCCTGGGTGGCCAGGGCCAGCGGCCACACCCTCGGCCCCGGCGTGTGCGGGCTGCCGATGCCACTGGCGACGGCGCCCTGGTGCCACCACGGGTTCTGGGACGACAGGATGCGCCGCCGGGTGGCCAGGTAGCGCGGGTCCTCGGCGCCGACGTCGCTGAGCAGGGGCAGCGAGAGCAGGCTGGGCAGGTTGGCATCGTCGACGGCCAGCACCCCGCCCAACCCGTCCACCTCGTAGGCATAGGAGTCGTCATCGAGCAAGCCGTGCTGCTCCACTCCCGCGGCAATCTCGGCGGCCAGTTCGCGTGCCTGGTTGGCCAGGGTCGCATCGGACCACAACTGCTGGCACCAGCCGGCGATGATGCCCAGGGCGCGCCCGGCGAGCAGCTGGGCGGGAATGTTGTAGCCGAAGGCGCAGGCATCGTCGCTGGGGCGAAAGCCCTGCCAGGTCATGCCGGTACGGGCCACCGGAGTGCCCCGACCGCCGCGGGGCAGGCTGTCATGGTGGCGGCGCGTCATGACGGCGGGCAGTCGCACGAAGCGGTAGGCGCTGTGCTCGTGGTCCTGCTCACGCCGCCACAGCGCCACCACGTCCGAGACCGCCGCGTGGGCGCCCCAGTCGAGATGGCCGTCGTCGCCGGTGGCCCGCAGCAACCCGTCGCCCAGCAGGACCGGCAGGCCCAGTGAGTCCAGCTCGTACTTGCGCTCCCAGATCCAGGGGTCCAGCGGCCTGGCGATCTGGTGGTTGTCCAGCGGGTGGCGCAACGCGGGCAGGCGATGGCCCGGCATCCGGAAGGCATTGGCATAGGGGTCGTGGCGGACCATGCGCCACTGCAGGTGGTTCACCCCTGCCACCACCTCGGCCACGCCGCGGTCCAGCCGTGCCAGGGCGAGCCAGGGACGCATCTGCATCGACGAGTCCCGCAGCCACATGGCGTCGATGTCGCCGGTGCGCACGAAGACCCCCTCCGGGGTGGGGGCCAGGGTGCGCTGCCAGGCATCGGTCATCAGCTCGGTGTGCATCCGGCCCAGGAGCGCGTGCCCGGCGGCCCGGGCCACCTGGGCGGAGCGCTCCTCGACCAGCCCGGCCGGCAGTGCCGGGGGCCGGGGGCGATCATTCATGCGCCAAGGCGTGTGACGATCCATGCCCAGGGGCGTGCGACGGGTCGGGCGCGTGAGGGCCATGGCGACAGTATGGCCCCGCTGTTCGTCCAGCGCACAGATGTGGCCGGTGTCACACGAGCCGGTAGTTTGGAGAAGGTCCGCGTCCCACCCCGTCGCCACCAACCGCACAGGAGCCGTCCATGCCGATCTCCCTCGATGTCTGGGCCCCCCTTCCGCAGTCCGTCTCCGTCGTCGTCGACGGGGTCGAGATCCCCCTGGACCAGGGCGAGGAGGGGTGGTGGCGCCTGCCCGAGGACCGGAGTGACGTGGCCGTCCCCGGGGCCTCCTACGGCTACCGTCTCGACGGGGCCGCCACGCTGGTGCCCGCTCCGCGCTCGCGCTGGCAGCCCGACGGCGTGCACGGCCTGTCGCGCCTCTACAACCCGGCCGAGTACCAGTGGAAGGACCAGGACTGGACCGGCCGCCAGCTGGCCGGCGCCATCATCTACGAGCTGCACGTGGGCACCTTCACCCCCGAGGGCACGCTGAGTGCCGCCATCGACCGGCTCGACCACCTGGTGGAGCTCGGCATCGACCTGGTGGAGCTGATGCCGGTCAACGCCTTCAACGGTGAGCACGGCTGGGGCTATGACGGTGTGGGCTGGTTCGCGGTGCACCACGCCTATGGCGGCCCCAAGGCCTACCAGGAGTTCGTCGACGCCTGCCACGCCCGAGGCATGGGCGTCATCCAGGACGTCGTCTACAACCACTTCGGCCCCAGCGGCAACTATCTGCCACAGTTCGGCCCCTTCCTCGACGACTCGGTGCAGTCTCCCTGGGGCAGTGCGATCAACCTGGCCGGCGAGGGATCCGACGAGGTGCGTCGCTTCATCATCGACAATGCCCTGATGTGGCTGCAGGACTACCACGTCGACGGCCTCCGGCTGGATGCGGTGCACGCGCTGGTCGACACCCGCGCCATCCACATCCTGGAGGAGATGGCGGTCGAGGTGAATGCGCTGAGCGCCTTCCTGGGCCGGCCGCTGTCGCTGATCGCCGAGAGCGACCTCAACGACCCGCGCCTGATCACCCCGCGCGAGGCGGGCGGCTACGGCCTGGACGCGCAGTGGAGTGACGACTTCCACCACGCCCTGCTGGCCAACCTCACCGGTGACGCCTCCGGCTACTATGCCGACTTCGCCGAGCTGGAGGCGCTGGCCAAGGTGATGGAGACCGGCTTCTTCCACGACGGCACCAAGTCGAGCTTCCGCGGGCGCCGCCACGGCCGTCGCCTGGACACCCCGACGATCCCCACCTGGCGGCTGGTGGTGTGTTCCGACAACCACGACCAGATCGGCAACCGCGCCGACGGTGCCCGCCTGGCCACCCGCCAGAGTCCCCGCCAGCTGCAGATTGCCGCGCTGATCACGTTGCTGAGCGCCTACACCCCGATGGTCTTCATGGGGGAGGAGTGGGGCGCCAGCACCCCCTTCATGTTCTTCAGCTCGCACCCGGAGCCGGAGCTGGGCCGGGCGGTCAGCCAGGGCCGCCTGGAGGAGTTCAGCAAGATGGACTGGGACCCGTCGACCATCGTCGACCCGCAGAGCCCCGAGGCCTTCACCGGCTCCAAGCTCGACTGGTCGGAGCTGGAGGGTGAAGTGCACGCCGAGCTCCTGCAGACCTACAAGGACGCCATCGCCCTGCGTCGCACCTACCCGGACCTCACTGACCCGCGCTTCGAGTGGGTCTCGGCCAGCTTCGATCCCGAGTCGCACTGGTTCATGCTCGAGCGCGGCGAGACGATCTCGGTGGCGGTCAACTTCGACATGGACCCCGTCGAGATCGAGTTGGAGGACGAGCACGAGGTGCTGCTGCGCGTCGGCGAGGTGGAGATCGTGGACGGCGCGCTGCAGTTGGGGCCCCAGGCCGCCGCCGTGCTGCACTTGACCCGCGAGAGCCTGCCGGCACGCTCCTGAGCCTCGTTTTGACCCTGCCCGCCCCCGCGAGGTAGCCTGAATCGCTGTTGCGCGCTGGAAGTTTCCGGTGGGGGCGTCCACCGACCCCGTGCGCCGCTCAAAACTTGTTCGAATTCTCTAACGGAAGATGGTCTGCGACCCGTGTCTACGTACAGCCCGAAGCCTGGGGACATCACCAGGAATTGGCATGTTATTGATGCCGAGAACGTCGTCCTCGGACGCCTCGCGGTGACCGCCGCCACCCTGCTGCGCGGCAAGCACAAGGCCACGTTCGCCCCGCACGTCGACGGTGGCGACTTCGTCATCATCGTCAACGCCTCCAAGATCGCCCTGACCGGCAACAAGCGCGCAGCCTCGCTGCGCCACCGCCACTCGGGTCGTCCCGGCGGCCTGACCAGCACCCCGATCGGCGAGCTGCTGGCCAAGGACCCTCGCAAGGCTGTCGAGCTGGCCGTCTGGGGCATGCTGCCCAAGAACAAGCTGAGCCGCCAGATGATCAGCAAGCTCAAGGTCTACGCAGGCCCCGAGCACCCCCACGCCGCGCAGCAGCCGCAGGCGTACGAGATCACCCAGATCGCCCAGTGAGCACGCCCAGCATCGTGACGAACGACCTGAATCAAGGAATCAATGTGTCTGAGACCGTAGAGCACGACGAGAACGTCGAAACCGAGGCTGCTCCCTTCACCGAGGGTGACCGCGAGATCGCCTACCGCACCGACTCGAACCCCACCCCGGCCACCAACCCGTCGGGTCGCGCAGCGATGATCGCCGCCGGTGGTGCCACGGGCCGTCGCAAGGAGGCCGTCGCCCGCGTGCGTCTCGTGCCCGGCAGCGGCCAGTTCTCGATCAACGGTGGCCGCAGCCTCGAGAACTACTTCCCGAACAAGATCAACCAGCAGCTCGTCAACGAGCCCTTCGTCACCGCCGGTGTCGAGGGTGCCTATGACGTCATCGCCCGCATCCACGGCGGCGGCGACAGCGGCCAGGCCGGTGCGCTGCGCCTGGGCATCGCCCGTGCGCTGAACGCGATCGACGAAGAGGCCAGCCGTCCCGCCCTGAAGAAGGCCGGCCTGCTGTCCCGCGACGCCCGCATCAAGGAGCGCAAGAAGGCCGGTCTCAAGAAGGCCCGCAAGGCTCCGCAGTACAGCAAGCGCTGATCCTGCTGGGCGGCAGTGCCCCGGTCAAGAGCCGTCACCCATCGTCGGGTGGCGGCTCTTGCCATGTCCGGCGACGACTTGCCGGGCAACGAGTGCCGGTCTGCCTCTGCTGCGCGCTAGGGTGGTTTGCCATGGCTCGACTATTTGGCACCGATGGGGTGCGCGGACTCGCAAACAAGGACCTGACGGCTGAACTGGCCCTCGAACTCTCGGTGGGAGCAGCCCACGTGCTGGGGGAGGCAGGGGCCTTCGACGGGCGCCGTCCCCTCGCGCTGGTCGGGCGCGACACCCGCGCCTCGGGCGAGTTCCTGGAGGCGGCCGTGGTCGCCGGGCTGGCCAGCGCCGGCGTCGACGTGGTGCGGGTGGGCGTCGTGCCCACCCCTGGCCTGGCCTTCCTGGTCAATGACCGCAATGCCGACCTGGGCGTCATGCTCTCGGCCTCGCACAATCCCATGCCCGACAACGGCATCAAGTTCTTCTCCCGCGGAGGCGTGAAGCTCGACGACGTCATCGAGGACGCCATCGAGGCCCGCCTCGGCGAGGAGTGGGAGCATCCCACCGGCGCGGATGTCGGGCGCGTCACCGACGACCATTCTGCCGTCGAGGCCTACGTGGCCCACCTGGTGAGCAGCCTGGGCACCGAGGGCAGCCTGCACGGGCTCAAGGTGGTGCTCGACTGCGCCAACGGTGCCAGCTCGATGACGGCCGTGGCCGCCTTCGAGACCCAGGGCGCCGAGGTGGTGGCCATCCACAACACGCCCGACGGCGAAAACATCAACGAGAACTGCGGCTCCACCCACATGGGCGACCTGCAGGTCACCGTCGTCAAGGAGGGGGCCGACCTGGGGCTGGCCTTCGACGGCGATGCCGACCGCTGCCTTGCCTGCGATGCCGACGGCGAGCTGGTGGACGGTGACCAGATCCTGGCGATTCTGGCGCTGGCACTCAAGGAGGGCAGCAAGCTGCACTCAGACACCGTGGTCGCCACCATCATGAGCAACCTCGGATTCGTCAACGCCATGAAGGCCCACGGCATCCAGGTCGACACCACCAAGGTGGGAGACCGCTACGTGCTGGAGAGCATGAATGCCAACGGCTTCACCCTCGGCGGCGAGCAGTCGGGCCACATCATCATGAGCGAGTTCGCCACCACTGGCGACGGCGTGCTCACCGGCCTGCACATCGCGGCCCGCATGAAGCAGACCGGCAAGAGCGCCGCCGAGCTGGCCGCCGTGATGACCCGCCTGCCGCAGGTGCTGATCAATGTCCGCGATGTCGACAAGCTGCGCGCCGGCATCGACCCGCAGATCCAGAGCTCGGTCAGCGCCGCCAACAAGGAGCTGGGCGACACCGGCCGCGTCGTGCTGCGCCCCTCGGGCACCGAGCCGGTCGTGCGCGTCATGGTTGAGGCCGCCACGCAGGACAAGGCGCAGGAGGTCGCCGAGGAACTGGCCGCGATCGTCAAGGACCGCGTCAGCCTCTGAGGCAGCAGCCACACCTGTAGTTCCACACAGCGGGATGCCCATCTCACACGATGGGCATTCCGCTATTTTTCCTCCCATGCCCACCGCACTCCAGGACACCCCCACGTCCGCACGCCCCGACGCGCCACAGCCTTCGGCAACCAGCGGCGATGACCGCAATGCTCGCATCGCCGTCACCGTCTTCCCCGTCCTGATCCTGCTCGCCGCGGCAGTCGGCTTCTGGGCGCCGGGCGCCGCCAGCAGCATCACTCCGCACGTGACCACGCTGCTCACGGTGATCATGTTCGGCATGGGCCTCACCCTGACCATCCCCGACTTCGCGCTGGTGGTGAAGCGGCCGATGCCCGTGGTGCTCGGCGTGCTGGCCCAGTACGGCCTCATGCCGCTGATGGGCTGGCTCGTCGCCCGACTGTTCCAGCTGCCGCCAGACCTGGCTGCGGGCGTCATCCTGGTGGGCTGCGCCCCGGGCGGGACGGCCTCGAACGTGGTCAGCTACCTCTCGCGCGCCGACACGGCGCTGTCGGTGACCATCACCTCCATCTCCACCCTGCTGGCGCCCCTGCTGACCCCTCTGCTGACGCTGTGGCTGGCCGGCACCTACATGCCGGTCGACGGGGCCAAGATGGCAGGCGACATCGTCTCCATCGTCCTGCTCCCCGTCCTCGGCGGCCTGCTGGTCCGGCTGGCGCTGGGGCCTTGGGTGCAGCGCCTTCTGCCGGTGCTGCCCTGGATCTCGGTGCTGGCCATCTCGGGTGTGGTGGCGGGCGTCGTCGGCCCCTCAAGCGAGCGCCTGGCCCAGGCCGGCGGCATCGTCCTGCTGGCCGTGGTGCTGCACAACGGCCTGGGGTACCTGCTGGGCTACGGCCTGGCCCGGGCCACGGGACAGTCCGTGCGCACCGCCCGCACCATCTCGATCGAGGTCGGCATGCAGAACTCCGGCCTCGCCGCGGGCCTGGCCGCCGGCTACTTCGGCCCGGTGGCGGCCCTGCCCGGCGCCGTCTTCTCGGTCTGGCACAACGTCTCCGGGGCGCTGCTGGCGATGGTCTACCGGCGCACCGCCGACCACCACCAGTCCTGAACCGGCCTCAGCGGCCCGCGGCCAGCTCCTTGAGCTCGGCGGCGGACAGCTCGCCGGCGCCCTCGTCGGCGATCACCAGGCGCACCCGGTCGTCGTCCACCCGCACCGCCTCGACCCACCGGCTCTGGTCGGTGACCAGCACGCGACGGGCCGTGAAGGGATCGGTCGAGACCACCGTCGCGGTGAACAGGCCGCCAGGGGTGCGGCAGGTCTCCACATTGGCGCGGTAGTTCTGCGCGAAGCTGCGGGCGGTGGCCGGTGAGTCGAAGG
>NZ_JBHWOO010000229.1:0-2673 GCF_043424415.1 Luteococcus sp.
AGTGGGTTAAGGATCAGCAGTGGGGCCATGAGCTGTGGCATAGGTCACAGATGTGGTGTGGGTTTGGGTGCGGCCCTAAAAAGACCAAAACAAACAAACAAACAAAAAGGTGATGCTTGGCATGCAGAGGAGTGTATTTTCCTTGGACATAAGTCTACCTTCCTGCTGATGGCAATGTCAGGGAGCCAGCTAGATATCCAAATTCAAGGAGCTGTGGGCTTCCACAGTCACAACGGAGTGCCGAGACCTACGGACTGCTGACTGACCCGGACCACGGCAGTCAGGATGAAGTCTTGCGCTCCTCATCGGACCGCAGGATGCAGAACTGGTTGCCCTCGGGGTCGGCCAAGGTGACCCATCCCAGCCCGTTGGCCTCACGGCGGTCAGCCACGAGGGTGGCGCCCAGCCCGAGGACTCGCTCGACCTCCTCGTCGCGGGTTCCCGTGCGGGGCCGCAGATCCAGGTGGAACTTGTTCTTGCCCGGCGTCGGATCCGGCACCTCGATGAACAACAGGGTGTGGCCGGTCTCGGGGTCGAAGATCGGGCATTCCTCATGGCCAGGTTCGTTCGGGTCGTCGGCGTGATCGACGTATCCCAGGATCGGTCGCCAGAACTCAGACAGGGCGTAGGCGTCGCGGCAGTCCACTGAGGTGTGGGAAACGAAGCTCGTCATGGCAGGAGTGAAGCACGTCGAGTCAGACTGGGCCAACGTAGGTGCCCAACGCGCCTTCCCTTGGCAGATGATCGATGTCATGCACATTTGATGCTCCTACCGCCGTGGCACGTGGGTGGGATGGTCCTCTGGTACGTCTGGGCGGCGCTCGCGTGGGCGGTTCATGGCGGCCCGTTCCATGCAGCGGTTCTGTGGCAAAGCCGCGTCTGCGGCGGCTTCTCGGGGCTCGTCGTTCCATGCGTCGACCAAGGGGACGAGTCGCGCTTGCAGCTGATCCTCCGGGATCTTCGTCTGCTGGCTGAGCCCCTCCAGGCCCGACTGCCACGTGCTGGGATGGCCGGCTGCGATGGCGGAGAGCGCCTGGTCGACAGTGGCATCGTCGTCCGCGGAGGTGATGAGTCGCTTTGCGGTGGGGATCGCGTTGTCGAGGCATCGGGTAAGGGCTGCGGGTCCGTGGGCGATGAGGAGTTCGGCGGGGTCGCTGCCTTCCTGGAGTTCGGCTCGGAGGGTGTCGGTGCGGTGGACGGCGAGTTTGAAGTGGTCCTTGTGGGCGGCGGTGTTGCCGGCGGTGTCGTTGTCGGTAGCCAGGACGACTTGCTCCTGGTTGGCGAGGAGGGCGGCTTGGTGGTCGGTGAGGGATGTTCCGAGGGGTGCGAGGCCGGTGTAGTGGCCGGCGGTGGCCAGGGTGACGGCGACGGCGTCGAGGGGGCCTTCGACGATGACCGGGGTGCTGTTGGCGGTGGGGTGGCCGTAGAACTGGTCGCCCTTGCTGTAGATCGGGGTCGTCGGGGTGTTGAGGTACTTGGGCCCGGCCTTGTCGGCGGGCAGGGTCGGGTTGGCCCGGGCGACGAAGCCGAGGATGCGCCCGTCCGCATCGGTGATGGGCAGGGTGAGGCGGTCGCGGAAGCGGTCTATGAGGTTGCCGGTGGAGGCAGGTTTGACGAGTCCGGCGGTGAGCATTTCGAGGTCGGTGACGCCGTGGCGGCGTAGGTGGTCGGCGAGGTTGGTCCAGCCGGCAGGGGCGTGTCCGGGTTGGATCGTGGGGTGACTGGTGAGGTCGACGCCGAGGCGTTCGGCGAGGTAGGGCTGGGCCCATGATCCCGGGAGCTGGCTGGCGTAGTAGTCCTGGGCGAGTTGGTTGACTTGGTGGAGGCGCTCGGCGGGGACGGGGGAGTCGGCCAGGGCGTCGGCGCGGTCGAGTTGGTGACGCAGCATGGCGTCGCTGGGCGGGGTAGGGCCGGTCGCGTCGCGGATCATGCCGAGCAGCGCCAGGCGGGTGGCGGGGGCGTCCGGGCCAGGCAGTTCCACCGCCGCCTGCTCGATCGTCGGCGCGGTGTCCGGGGTGGGTTCGGGTGTGGTGGTGGTGCGGGCGAGGCGCCAGAGCAGGGCTGCGGCCGGATGGTCGTCTGGTAGGGGCTTGGTGGTGACGGTCTCGGCGAGGATGCCGTGGACGTCGTGGCCGGCGGTGCGCAGGTCGTCGAGCCGGTGGGCGAGGCGGGCCACGGCTGGGTCGGTTGCGAGTCGTTCTCCGATGGCGTCGAGGATCGGCTTCCACCGTTCGAGTGCGGGGTCGTTCTGGTCGATGGCCTGGTCGAGGGCGCGTTGGTACTGGGCGGCTTGGCGGGTGGTCTGGCGGGGCCCGGTGGGGCGTGGATCGCTGTCGGGAACGGCGTTGGCGGCGCGCCTGATCGCGAGCTGGCGGCGGGTCTCGTCGGTGCAGGGCAGGTGCGCCCACGTCGCGTCCGGGAGGGGCTGGTGGGCGATCTGGTCGGCGAGAGTGGTGACGAGGGTGGCGCGTTGCTGCGCCCAGGTTCCCCAGGCGGGGTCGTGGTGGATGCGGGTGGGGATACCGGGCAGCCATGGCAGGGGGCCTGCGGTCAGGGGGTGGCGGGTGTCGAGGCGCCAGGCGAGGGTGGCGGCCTTGTCGCGGGCGTCGTCGAGCTCGTGTTGGGCGTGGGCCGCGGTCAGGGCGGTGAGGGGGTTGGTGCCGTTGCTAGTGC
>NZ_JBHWOO010000230.1:0-3281 GCF_043424415.1 Luteococcus sp.
AGATCGAGATCTTCTCCGAAGAGCTGTGGGAGATGGCCAAGACCTGGGAATTCCCCGACCGCAAGAAGGGCGACGTGATCACCGCCATCCCGATGCACGTGGACACCTGGGAAGGGCCGATGGAGGCCCTGGGCAACGAGAAGTACCCGCTCCAGCTGATCGGGCACCACTACAAGCAGCGCGTGCACTCCACCTACGGCAACCTGAGCAACCTCCAGGAGGCGCACCCGCAGGCCGTCTGGCTCAGCGTCGCCGACGCCGAAGCCCGCGGCATCCGCAATGGCGACATGGTGGAGATCTTCAACGACCGCGGCCGGGTCCAGATCCCGGCCCGGGTGACCAAGCGCATCATGCCCGGGGTCGCATCCCTGCCGCAGGGTGCCTGGCAGGACGTCGATGCCGACGGGGTGGACCACGGCGGGGCGGTCAACATGCTCACGTCGCTGCACTGGACCCCTGTCTCCAAGGGGAACTGCCAGCACACCACCCTGGTCCAGATCAAGAAGGCCTGAGAGGAGACGTCATGCAAGGCTTCTACTTCGACCAGTCCGCATGCAACGGCTGCAAGGCCTGCGCCATCGCCTGCAAGGACAAGCACGACCTTCCGGTCGGGGTCCAGTGGCGTCGTGTCATCGAGTACACCGGGGGTGACTGGCAGAAGCAGGGGGACACCTACACACCCCAGGTCTTCAGCTACTACACGTCGATCTCGTGCAACCACTGCGAGGACCCGATCTGCGCCGAGGTCTGTCCCACGACCGCCATGACGGTGCGTGATGACGGCACCGTCTACGTCGATCCCACCAAGTGCATCGGTTGCAAGTACTGCGCGATGGCCTGCCCCTACAGCGCCCCGCAGTTCAACCCCGAGAAGGGGATCATGACCAAGTGCGACGGCTGCAAGGACTACCGTGATGCCGGGCAGAAGCCCGCCTGTGTCGCGGCCTGCCCGTCCCGCGCCCTCGACTGGGGCGAGATCGAGGAACTGGGGACGAGGTACGGCACCGACGTCAGGTCCGTCGAGCCCCTCCCCGATCCATCGATCACCCACCCGAACCTGCTCATCACCCCGCACCGTGACGCCCAGTCGCCGGGTCACGGCACCGGCGAGATCGCCAACCCCGAGGAGATCTGAAATGTGGCATGAACTGCCGTTGGTGATCTTCACCATCTGCGCCCAGATGTCGGTGGGCTCCTTCATCGTGCTGGGCCTTGTCCACCTGGCGGGGATCCGTGTCCCGCAGAAGACGATGGACAAGGTGACCGATCCCGCGCTCTACGCGATCGGTCCGCTGCTCGTGCTCGGTCTGGCCGCCTCGACGCTGCACCTGGGCAAGCCCCTGCGCGCGCCGAACGCACTTCTGCACCTGGGGAGCTCGTGGCTCTCCCGCGAGATCATCCTCGGCATGGCCTTCGCGGGCCTGGGTGCTCTCTTCGCCGTCCTGCAGTGGTTCAAGTGGACGACGCACCGGGTGCGCCAGGCCGTCGCCCTGCTGACGGCGCTGGTGGGCGTGGCGCTGGTCTTCGCCATCTCCAAGGTCTACTCCTTGCGCACGGTCCCGGCGTGGGCCACCGCGCACACCCCCGTCAGCTTCTACCTCACCACCCTTCTGCTGGGGGGACTGGCCGTGGGCGCGGCCCTGCTGGTGGCCTACCGGATCCGTCGGGGCCGAACCAGCGCCGACCCGGATGCCGACGCCCTGCTCACCCAGACGGTGCGCAGCATCTCCCTGGGTAGCATCGCCCTCATCGCAGTGCGCTTCTTCGAGCGGCTTGCCTATCTGGCGATGCTCGGGGGGCACCCGTCGCCAGCAGCCCGCAAGTCGCTGCAGATCCTGAGCGGCGAACTCGGAGGGTGGCAGGTGGCAGGAACCCTCCTGCTCGCTGCAGCACTGCTCTGCCTCGCCTACCTGCTGTTCAAGCTGGTTGCCCAGGTGGGCAACTACCGTTTCCTTCCTGCACTCGGCGTGGTGGCCTTCGCCCTGGCCCTGGCAGGCGAGTTCATCGGCCGCCTGCTCTTCTACGGCTCGATGGTGCGGGTGGGAGTGTGATCACGCCACCCACCGAGGAGTCGATGGCCCGCACGGCAGCAGCACTCCAGGTGCTCGCGTCGTGGGTCGCGTCGCCCCCCACGGCAGAGTCACTGGCTGTGGTCCGCCAGCAGCAGTGGCTGGATGGCTGGCCGATGGAGCACACCCACGTCTGCCGCGCTGGACTCGACCTCCTGGCCAAGTCTGCCGCCGAGGGCGAGGAGGAAGCAGCAATCCGGGCTGACCACGCAGGCCTCGTGGGTGGACCCGGCCGCGTGGCCGTCCACCCCTACGAGTCCGTGCACCGATCCGCTGAGGGGCTGCTCTTCGACGAACAGACTCTCGAGGTGAGGGCCTGTTATGCCGAGTTCGGCCTGGCGGCCCCACACCGGAACCGAGCCCCCGACGACCACCTGGCACTGGAGCTGGAATTCGTGTCAACCCTCGCTTCCCGCTGGATCGATGCCGAGGGGACCTCGGAGCGGGAACGGATCGCGGATGGCATTGACGGCTTCCTGCAGTTGCACCTGTTCCAGTGGGCGCCCCACTTCTTCGACGCCCTGGGACGCGCCGCGGGCACGCACTTCTACCATGGCGTCGCCCTGTTGGGAGTGGACACACTGGTCCAGATGGGGGCGGGCACCCGGGAGTCGCCCGCTGCGTGAGGTGACGGGCCCCCACCGGTGTCCATCATTCTCCGGGATGCCGGGAACTTTTCGGAGCTCCGGGACGACTACTGGGTGACAGCATCCACTTCGTCCTCGGGAGATCCATGTTCACCCTCAGCGCCGTGCCGGTGAAGTTCATCGGCCTGCTGATCCTGTTCTGCTTCACCACCGCCTACGAACTGTTGCGCACGGTGCGCTCCCGGACGGTGACGGGCGGGGTCTCGGCCGGCCTGCACCTGCTGATGAGCGTCATCATGCTGGCAATGGTGCCGAAGAGCTGGTGGAAGCCCTTGCAGCAGGTGCTGCCGATGCCGGTGACGATCGTGCTGATGGCGGTGGGCCTGGGGTGGTTCTGCTGGCTGACCTTCCGGGCCCATCCCGGCCATCGGAAGCATCCGCTGGGTTGCGCCATGATGTTCGCCGCGATGGTCTGGCACCTGGGGGCCATGCAGGTGATGCACTCGATGATGAGCCATTCCACCGGCAACCACATGGAGATGAACTCCGGTGGGCCGACAGCCACCCCCGCCATGAACCACAGCGGGATGGACCACAGCGGGATGGACCACGGCAGCATGGGCCA
>NZ_JBHWOO010000231.1:0-3724 GCF_043424415.1 Luteococcus sp.
TCTCTGGCCGCCAGAAAGGCACTCCTGGCGGCCCACGACACGTTCACATGTCCTTCGTGGCCGTATGTGCTGCAATCTCTGCGAGCACGGCGGTGATCAGGCCTGCTGGAAGTCCTCGATCAGGCCGCGGACATAGGCCAGGGTCTCCTCGGGACCCTCGACCGCATGGCAGGCGATGCCCATCTCGAGCACCGGGTAGTCATTGCCGCCGGGCTGCAGGCGGTCCCCGATGAACAGCATGTTGGCCTGCTTGATGCCGGTCTGCTTCTCCAGCTCGCGCATGCCGTGGGCCTTGTCGATGCCCTTCATGGTGATGTCGATGCTGGTGGAGCCACCGGAGCGAACCTCCAGCTGGGGCACGTCGGCCGCGACGGCATCGCGCAGGGCGCCACGCTTGGTCATCTCGGGGTCCCAGGCGTGCTTGTCGGCCACCGAGGCCTTCTGGCCCAAGGCCGAGAAGGTGATCTGCGAGCCACGGTCCTCGATGCGCTCGCCCTTGCACTTCTCGTCGGGCTCCCACAGGCCCAGCTCCTTGGCGCGCTCCTCGAGCGAGGCGATGGCCGCGGCCTTGTCGTCCTCGGCCAGGTCGTGGGCGTAGACCTCCTGCCAGGCGCCGTCGGTGAAGCGCAGGTAGCGGGTGCCGCAGGTGGGCATCAGGTGCAGGCGCGAGAGCTCGGCGTCGGCCGGGAGGTTGTCGAGCACCTGGGTCTGGAACTGCTCATAGCGGCCGCCGGAGATGATGCACACCGGGCGCCGGGCGAGCAGGTCGGCCAGGGCGCGAGCCATCTCGGGCTGCACCGGCGACTTGGAGGCGGCCAGCGTGTCGTCGAGGTCGAAGGCGACGATCTGGATCTGGTCAGCAGTGATCTGATTGTGGTCGGTCATGGCTTCTCCCCGAGAAAAGCGTGCAAGGCGGACGCACGGTGCGTCCGTCGGAGCCTATCGGCGCCCCGGTGGGGTGTCCGGGTCGGCGATGCTTCCTCTCAGCACCTGCCCAGATCGGCCACCCCTTCGGGTGGAGCGCCGTCGTCGCCAACGGGGCAGCAGCGAGACCAGCACCATGGCGGTGAACATCGCCGACCCGCCCAGCAGGATCTGCCACGTGAGCCTCTCCCCACCGAACAGGATCGCGAAGACCGCCGCCCAGACCGGCTCACCGGCCATCAGCACCGCCGCCGTCGTCGACTCCACCAGGCCCTGCGCCCAGACCTGCAGGAAGACCGGGATGGCGCCCGCAGCCACCGCGATCCAGGCCATCATGAGCCAGTCGCTGCTGGTCGACGGCGCCTGCACCCCGCCGGGCAGGGCCGCCAGGGTGCACAGGACGGCCACCGTCACCAGGGTCACCAGGGTGAGCGAGATGGCGGTGCCGGGCCGGCTCCACGAGTCGACCGCGACGATGTGGCCGGCATAGATCACGGCGCTGGCCAGCGTCAGCGCCTCTCCCCCGCCCATCGAGAGCCCGGCCCCAAGGTCGAGGGTGAGCACCCCCAGGCCGAGGGCGGCGAGCACCACCGCCAGCCAGGTGGCCCGGGGGATGCGCTCGCGCAGGAGGGTGGCCGCCAGCAGCGGGGTGAAGACGACGTAGAGGCCGGTGATGAAGCCGGAGGCGGAGGCTGCGGTGGTCTCCAGCCCGGTGGTCTGGACCAGCTGGGCGATGCCGTAGAGCAGCCCCAGCCCGATGCCGCGCAGCAGGGTGGCGCGGCTCATCCGCCAGTACCGCCAGCCCATCACGCCGGCCGCGGCGGAGGCCACGACGAAGCGGACCGCCAGCAGGTCCGGGACGGCCAGCCGGGTGGTGAGGTCCTTCATGCTGAAGAAGGTGCTGCCCCACAGCATCCCCATCACCACCAGGCTGGCCAGGGCCAGGAGCTGGGTGCGGCGGGGGATCGTCTGCGGGGCAGTGCTCACCCGGTCGAGTGTGGATGCTGGCCCGTGCGCTTGGCAATCTCGTCCGCGGCCCGGACCCCGGGCCGGCACCCGGGAGCGCCCGGATAGCGTGTGGGGCATGTCATCCGCCTCGTTCACCCCTGCCCTGTCAGCCATCACGCTGCTGGTGGCCGACCTCGACACCAGTCAGGACTTCTACTCGCGGGCCTTCGAACTGGAACCGAGCTGGAGCGACGAGAAGTCGGTCAGCTTCACCCTGGGCAGCATCGTGCTGAACCTGCTCGTCAACAGCGAGGGCCCCCGGCTGGTGACGCCCGTCGCCCCCGCCGAGCCGAGCGCCGGCCCGCGCAACCAGCTGTCGATCTGGGTCGACGACATCGACACCGCCGTCGAGGTGCTGCGTGAACGTGGCGTGGCCTTCGACACCGACCCTGCCGACAAGCCGTGGGGCATGCGCGTGGCCACCTTCCACGATCCCGACCGCCACAGCTGGGAGATCGGCCAGGACCTCGGCGACTGAGCCACCCCCAACGCCCCCGCTCCCCGGTCACTGCCCCCCGACCACTTCCTGCAGCACCTCGACGGCGCGGTGCGCCCCGTCCTGGCCGGCCATCTGGCGGCCCACCAGGCTGGCGGTCAGCTCATGGGAGGGGGCCCGATCCAGCGCCCGCGAGACCTGTGCGGCGGTGAGCCGGCGCGCGGGCAGGGCCTCGGTGGCGGCCCCGACGGCGTGCAGCCGGGAGGCCCAGAAGGGCTGGTCGACGGCGATCGGCACCGGGACGCTGACCACCCCTGCCCGGGCCGCGGCATGGCTCGTCCCGGCGCCGCAGTGGTGCACCACGGCGGCACAGCGCGGCAGCAGCCAGGAGTGCGGCAGGTGGCCCACCACCCGCACCCCTTCGGGAAGCCTCTCGGGCACCACGCCCGGCCAGCCCGGCGCCAGCAGCGCCCGCCGCCCGTCGAGTCCGTCGACGACCGTCTGCAGCAGCCCGTCGGGCAGCGCCATCGACCCGAAACCGACATAGACCGGGGGCGGTCCGTCGCCGAGGAAGGCCAGCAGGTCCTCGTCGAGGGCCGCGATCGGGGCTGGCAGGGCCCAGTCGCCGGTGACGTGCTGGCGGACGCCGCCGGGCACCGGCACCAGGCTGGGCGACCAGGCGCACAGGCTGGTGTAGTCGCGCCACACGCCACGCTGCGGGGCCAGGCCGAGCCGGCGACGGGAGTCGTTGACCTGGCCGGCCAGGCTCCACCAGCCCAGTTGCTGCCCGCCCGTCGCCAAGGGCTCGTGCAAGGCCAGCGGCAGCCGGGTGGGCAGCACGGAGGAGGGCTGTCCGCGGCCGGGCAGGAAGGGCTGGAAGAAGCAGGCCACGACGGGCGCGTCGAGCATTTCGGCCGCGGTGAAACCGGCGGGCAGGGACAGCCCGCTGGCCAGCACCACGTCGGCGCCCCCTGCCTGCTCGACGGCCTCGACGAAGGTCACGGTCCACTCGTGGAGGTGGTCCTCGAAGAGGGTCCGCAGCACTCCCAGACCGGCCAGGGTGGAACGTCCGCGCCGCACGAAGCGCGCCAGGTCGTCGCCGCTCTCGCCGGCACTCAACCGCGAGCGGATGCCCCCGCCCAGGGGGACGAAGGTGACCGGGTGCCCCTCGACGAGCGGCGCGGAGCCCTCGTCGCCGGCCAGGACGAGCTCGTGCCCGGCCAGATGCAGTTCCCGGGCCAGGGCGAGGAAGGGGCGCACGTCGCCCTCGGTTCCATAGCTGATTGCCGCGATGCGCATGCCGCCAGTCTGGCAACACATGGCGACGGGCCGCACCCCTCAAGTGGAGGGGTACAG
>NZ_JBHWOO010000232.1:0-10006 GCF_043424415.1 Luteococcus sp.
CCCGAGTCGGTGAAGGTGGGGCCGTCCCAGTTCATGAAGCGGCCCAGCCCCCCTGCCTCGTCCACCAGGTCGCTGCCGGGCTGCAGATACAGGTGGTAGGCATTGGCCAGCACGGCCTGGGCGCCGAGCTCCTTGACGGCCTCGGGCAGCACGGCCTTGACCGTCGCCTTGGTTCCGACGGCGATGAAGGCAGGCGTCTGGATCTCGCCGTGCGGGGTGCTGATGGTGCCCGTGCGGCCGACGCCATTGGCCAGCGTGGTGCGCGGGGTGAAGGAGAAGCTCATCGGGACTCCCGGGTGGTCGAGGCCAGTAGTTGCAGCTGGGCCAGGCCGACGACCCCGGCCGTGGAGGTGCGCAGCACGCCATCGCTGACCAGCACTGGAACCGCCCCTGCCTCGCGGAAGGCGGCCAGCTCCTCGGGGCTGATGCCGCCCTCGGGTCCGACGATGAACAGCACCTCGGCGGGGCTGTCAGTGCTCCCGGCCGGGAGCTGGACCTCGCCGATGTGGGCGGTGGCCGACTCGTGCAGCACCAGCGCCAGGGGGGCCGACTCGATGCGCTGCACGAGCTGCTTGGTCGTCGCGTACCCGACCTCTGGGATGCGGTAGCGGCGCGACTGCTTGGTGGCTTCGCGGGCGGTGGAACCCCACTTGGCCAGGCCCTTGGCCTGCTTCTCAACGCTCCAGCGCACGATCGAGCGGGTGGCCTGCCAGGCCAGCACCTCGTCGACGCCCAGTTCGGTCATCGTCTCGACGGCCAGGTCGGAACGGTCGCCCTTCGCGAGGGCCTGGACCGCCACCCAGCGGTGGGACCGTTCGGGGGTGGTGAGGGTCTCGCCCACCTCCACGACGATCCCCTGCCGGGAGACCCCGACGACGGGTCCGCGCACGGCCCGGCCGTGGCCGTCGGCCAGCAGCACCGACTCCCCCAGCTCGATCCGCTTCACGACGGCCGCGTGGCGTCCCTCGTCGCCGGTGACCGCGATCCGGTCACCGGCGGTGGCCTCGGCGCCGTGGCCGGTGACCAGGGGCGCGAGGAAGAGGGCGTCGCTCATCAGCCGCCGAAGGCTTCCTTGAGACGGTCGAAGACCCCCTGCTTGCCCTTGTGCACATGAGCATTGACCTTGATCTCGCCGCGGGCCTGGGCCAGCTGGGCCAGCAGGTCCTTCTGGTGCGAGTCGAGCTTGGTGGGCGTCTGCACCACGAAGGTGATGCCCAGGTCGCCGCGTCCATTGCCGCGCAGGCGCGGGATACCCCGGCCGTCGACCTTCACCCGGGTGCCGCCCTGGGTGCCGGCGGGGATCTCGACGGTCAGTCGCTTGGCGTCCTCGTCGAAGTCCTCGCGCTCGGCCTCCAGGGTGTCGACGTCGACCGTCGTGCCCAGTGCCGCGGCCGTCATCGGGATGCGCAGCACCATCTCCAGGTTGTCGCCGTCACGCTGGAAGACCTCGTGGCTGTTGACGACCAGCTCGACGTAGAGGTCGCCGGCCGGACCGCCGCCGGGGCCGACCTCGCCCTCGCCCTCAAGGTGGATGCGGTTGCCGGTGCTCACGCCGGCGGGGATCTTGACGTTCAGGGTGCGACTGGAACGCACGCGTCCCTCGCCGGAGCACTCGCCGCAGGGGTGCGGGATGACCGTGCCGTAGCCGCGGCAGTTGGGGCAGGGCTGCGAGGTGCGGATGTCTCCCAGGAAGGAGCGCTGGATCTGCGTGATCTCTCCGTGGCCATTGCAGGTGGTGCAGGTCACTGGCTCGGAGTCGTCGGCGCAGCCGCTGCCGGTGCAGCGCGGGCAGACGACGGCCGTCTCCACCTTCAGCGGCTTGGTGACGCCGAAGGCGGCCTCGGCGAGGTCGAGCGACTGGCGCACCAGCGCGTCCTGGCCGCGACGGGTGCGCGAACGGGGGCCGCGCTGGGCCTGCTGGCCGAACATCGCGTCGACCAGGTTGGTGAAGTCGAAGCCGCCACCAAAACCGCCGCCCGGGAAGCCACCGAAACCGCCGGCACCGCCCATGCCGCCGAAGCCGCCACCCATCGGGTCGCCGCCACGGTCGAAGATGGCCTTCTTCTGCGGGTCGGAGAGCACCTCATAGGCCTCTTGCACCTGCTTGAACTTGTCGGCGGCATCCGGCTCGCTCGACACGTCCGGGTGCATCTTCATCGCCATGCGGCGGTAGGCCTTCTTGATCTGCTCGGGCGTCGCATCACGATCGACGCCGAGGATCTCGTAGTAGTCGGAACTCATGGGTGTGTCTGTCATCCTTCTGCCAGGAAGCGGCCAACGTAACGGGCCACGGCACGAACCGAGGCCATGGTCGAGGGGTAGTCCATGCGTGTGGGCCCGACGATCCCGAGCGATGCCCAGGACTCGTCCGGTGAACCATAGGTGCTGGCGACCAGTGAGGTCGACTGGAGGCGCTCGAAGGGGTTCTCCTGCCCGATGCGCACCGTGACGTCACCGGCGGCGGTGGCTGCCTCGCCCAGCAGGTGCAGCAGCACCACCTGCTCCTCGAGGGCCTCCAGCACCGGCTTGACGGTGGTCTCGAACTGGTCGCCGAAGCGGCTCAGGTTCGGCACACCGGCCACCGCGACCCGGGTCGACGGATCGTCGGCCAGCATCTCCAGCAGGGTGGCCACCACGACGCGCTCGCGCAGCCCCTGGGCGCCCGCAATCTCGTCCACCAGCAGCAGCGACAGCTGCTCGACGGCCCTGGCCGGGGTGAGCCCGACCGCGGCCTCGTTCAGCCGGGTGCGCAGCACGACCAGCGTCTCCTCCATGTGGTCCGGCAGCTCCACGGACCGCTGGTCGACGCGTCCGTTGGAGTTGATCAGGATCAGCAGGATCCGGTCGGCGTGCAGGCTGACCAGTTCGATGTGGCGCACCTGGGCACTGGCGCTGATCGGGTACTGGACGATGGCCACCTGGTGGGTGACCTGCGCCAGCAGCCGCACGGTGCGCATGACGATGTCGTCGAGGTCGACCGCGCCTTCCATGAAGGTGCGGATCGCCCTCTTCTCGGCGGCCGAGAGCGGCTTGACCGTCGCCAGGCGGTCGACGAACAGGCGATAGCCCTTGTCGGTGGGGATTCGTCCGGCGCTGGTGTGGGGCTGGGTGATGTAGCCCTCCTCCTCCAGCACCGCCATGTCATTGCGGACCGTCGCCGGGGAGACGCGCAGCTGGTGGCGCTCCACCAAGGCCTTCGAGCCGACGGGCTCCTTGCTGGAGACGTAGTCGGTGACGATGGCCTTGAGCACGTCCATCTTGCGGTCGTCCAGCATCATCCCTCCTCGCTCCGGCGGGCACCCGGCTGGCACTCACGCATTGCGAGTGCCAATATAGCGCGCCGCGACGGCGTGCTCCTGCGTCGTGCTGGCTGGCTCTCAGCCCTCATCGGTGAAGGAGACCGGCGTGCCGGTGCGGCGGGCGTAGTCGATCTCGGCGCGCGTCGAGTCGCCGATGTAGCCGCCGGGGTTGACCACCAGCACCCGGTCAGCGAGGTCGATCTTGTGCCGGTGCAACTCGTCCAGCGCCTGCTTCTGCTCGGCCGTCACCTCGAAGTCCGGCTCGGCGTGCACGAAGACGCCCGGGGCGACGACGATCGCGCCGGCCATGGTCAGGGCCCGGTTGGCCTGGTGCATCTGCTCGGCGAAGCGGGTGGATCCGCAGATGCAGACGACCTCGGGTCGAGCCATCAGGTGCTCCCTACTGCTGGTGGGCGTGCGGTCTTGGGGCCCACGCTACCGGCCATCTGACACCAGTAGGCTCGTGCGCATGCGTGAGTTCTCGATCGGTGAGTGGCAGCAGGTCCGCGACGGCATCTGGGTGGTGCAGTGCCAGCCGGCCAGTGTCAACGTCGGCCTGGTCGTCGGCCAGGAGGGCGTGCTGATGGTGGACACCGGTTCGTCGCCCGCGCAGGGCCGTGAGCTGGCCCGCCGCGCCCAGGAGCTGGTCGGCAGGCCGGTCACGCACGTCGTGGTCACCCACGCCCACTTCGACCACTTCTACGGGCTGGCGGGCATCGAGGACGTCGTCAGCATCGGCCACGAGAACCTGCTGCAGCACCTGGACGGCACCAATGATCCCGACGTCGACCCCGAGGTGATCCGTCGCGACCTCGGCTTCGACCCCTCGGAACTGGTCGGGCCCAGCGACCCGATGGTGCTGATCCGGGCCGTCGACCTGGGTGGGCGCACCGTCGAGATCGTGCACCTGGGCAATGGGCACAGCGACTCCGACCTGTTCGTGCTGGTGGCCGACCAGAAGGTGGTCTTCACCGGCGACATGGTCGAGACCAGCGGCGACCCCTTCGTCGGGCCCGACTCGCAGGTGGAGACCTGGCCCAAGGCCATCGACGGGGTCACCAGCAATGCCAGGCCCGAGACGCTCTTCGTCCCCGGACACGGCCCGGTGGTCGGTATCGACGAGGTGACCCAGCAGCGCGCCGCCGTCTCGATGCTCTGGTCGACCGCCGAGGACTGCATCAAGAAGGGCATGACCATCGACGACGTGGTCGCCGACCTCAACGGCCCGCGCGAGGTGGACTGGCCCTTCGCACCCCAGTCGGTTGCCAATGCGCTGCCGCACCTCTACCGGGCGCTGGAGGCCAAGGGCGTCACGAAGAGCCGGAACCTGCCGCTGCTCGGCCTCTGAGCATTCCAGGGACGGCGACGGCCGCGGCGGCTCAGGGCGCGCGCCACAGCCGCTGGACCTGCTCGGCCAGCTCGGGCGTCGCCGCGGCGACCAGGCCCGGCCCGTGCCAGGTGGCGGTGTAGGGCTGGGCGGCGAAGTTGCGGACCTCACCGCCCAGCTGGGTGGCCATCAGGGCGCCGGGCAGGTGGTCCCAGGGGTGCACGTTCTTGTAGACGAGGTAGTCCAGCCCGCCGGTCAGCAGGTTCGGGTAGTCGATGCCGCAGCACCAGGCCGACTCCACCACGGGCGCCAGTGCACCCTCGGCGTCGAAACCGTGCCGGGCCGCCTTGCTGGTGGCCCCCAGGGCGGGTCGCTCGGGAGCGCGACGCACCAGCGGTTCACCGTTGAGCTCCACGCCGGCACCCAGTTCGGCGACATAGGCCTTCTGGTGCTCGGGCTGCCAGATCCAGGCCCGCTGGGTGCTGCCGTCGACCAGCTCGGCGACCATCACGGCGTGGTCGGGGCTACCCTTGACGAAGTTGCGGGTGCCGTCGACGGGGTCGACGGTGAAGGCGCGTCCGGCGCCGCCCAGCGAGAACTCCAGCCGGGGGTCGGCGAAGCAGGCCTCCTCCCCCACCACTCGGGCGTCGGGGAACATCCGCAGCAGTTCACGCGTGAGCACCACCTCGGCCTCGCGGTCGGCGATGGTGACGTAGTCGCCGGGGTGCTTCTGCTCCACCTGCTCGTCGGCCAGGGCCCGGAAGCGGGGCGTGATCACCTCGGCCGCCACCTGCTGGATGAGTTCGAGGACGTCCTGCGTGCTGGCCATGGCTCCCAGCCTATGTGGTCACCGCAGGCGGCTGGGTTCAGAAGTCCTCGACGTGGTCCTGGGTGACGAAGTCGATGAGCTTCTCCACCTCGGTGTTGAAGGCCGGGTCGAGGTCGCGGAAGCTGTCGACCCGCTTCAGGATCGCCTGCCATGCCTGGGCGACGTCCTTCTGGTCCTTGTGCGGCAGGTTCAGCGCGGCCAGCGTGCCCTTCTTCCAGTCGACGTCCATCGGCACCTCGGGCCACTTCTTGATGCCGATGCGCTCGGGCTTGACCGCCTGCCACACGTCGATGAAGCGGTGGCCGCCGATCATCACATACTCGCCGTAGCCACCCCTGGCCACCTCGCGGGCGATGCGGGTCTCCTTCGAGCCGGTCACCAAGTGATCGACGAGCACGCCGAGGCGCCGTCCCTTCTCGGGCTTGAACTCGGCGACGATGCCCACCAGGTCGTCGATGCCGCCCAGGTATTCGACCACGACGCCGACATGGCGCAGGTCATCGCCCCAGACCTTCTCCACCAGTTCGGCGTCGTGACGGCCCTCGACGTAGATGCGGCTGGGGAGAGCCACCTTGGCCGTCGCCTTGGGGGCGACGCGCGAACCGGAGGCGGTGTATTTCTGCTCGGCAGCCCCGGTGCGCGGCGGGACGCACAGCCGCACCGACTGGCCCTCGACGAGGAATCCGGGCCCGACCGGGAAGGAGCGTCGCTTGAGCTTGTAGTTCTCCAGCACCACCACGCCGTTCTCCCACTTGACGATCTCGCCGGTGAAGCCGGTCGACGGCTCCTCGACGATCATCCCCAGCTCCATGGGCATGTCGATGGTCTGCTTCTGGCCGGCCTTCTGCCAGCCCGCGCTCAGGACGTCCTTGCTGTAGCGATCCACGTCGCACGAGGTTACCCGGGTGCCCTCAGATCCGCCCCGGGATGCACCTGCGCGTCGGACCCTGCAGCGACTCGGCACCGCTACATTCGCGCCATGGAAGCAGAGCACCTGCGTCTGGGGTGGTGCTTGGTGGCGCCCTCTCCGGCCGACGATCTGGCACCGAGTGCGACCCAGGGACTGTGGAGCGTCGCGGCAGACCTCAACGGCGTGCAGCCCGGCCCCGAGGAGTGGGACGGGTGGTACCTCGACCTGGACGCTGCTCGGCAGGCGCGCGCCGCGTCACCTGTTCCCGGGACCGTCGTCGTGGAGCTGGCGGTGGACGCGCGGGATGCTGCACGGCTCCTTCACGAGGCGCCACACGCCAATCGGTGGAGGCTCGACCTTCTGCGGGAACAGATCCCAAGCCCCAGCACGT
Organism: Luteococcus sp.; assembly: GCF_043424415.1. Lineage (NCBI taxonomy): Bacteria > Bacillati > Actinomycetota > Actinomycetes > Propionibacteriales > Propionibacteriaceae > Luteococcus > Luteococcus sp. Next base: position 6,757 of record NZ_JBHWOO010000232.1, read on the forward strand.
CAGGGATTCTCGGTTATGAACCGGTCGGCGGTCAGGACTCCCTGCTCGAACACTCCTGGCACTGCTTCTCCTACCCGGACGAGCTCACTGCCCCTCCCCACACCGTGCCCGTCAACGAGCGCGGACTGCTGGACGACCACGCCGTGAGCGAGCGGGTCGTCACCCACTGCCAGACCGACCGGAAGCTCAACGGCGAATTGTGGGTTGGGCTTCGTCTTTGCTTGGTGTGACAGCCGTGCCACCACCGTGGACCAGCAATGATGTGACCACACATGACCATCGGCTCAGGGGAACGACCGTCCGGCGACAGCCCCGGGATCATCGCTCATTGATCTCCGCCCGGACGAGGTCGTCGCCCGCAAGAATGGTGTCGGCTGCCCCCAGGGTGATCTCCCACCTGACCGCGGCCTCATCCGCGGACATTCCTCGTCGCCGTGCGAGTCTCCCCATCGAGTGGCCGATGGCATTGGTCAACAGCAGTGCGCCGTAGGTGACCTTGGTCGCCACCAATAGCGGCGCCACCTCGAGACGACCCTTCATGATCGACACCGACGTCCTTCCCCTGGGATTGCGAGACATGCGGGCCAGGACGACATTCAAACACCTCTTGTCATTGCCAGCTGCTCAGCCAGCCGTCTGTGACCAGAAGTCGAGCAATTCGTCTCCGAGCGCATCCTTCTCCTCCATTGGAAGGGAGTGCCCCCTGCCGGGCCAGACCTTGACCGTCGCGTCGGGCAGCAGTGCTCGAATCCGCTCCGCGGCGCGCTCATGCCCGGAAAGTGTGGACGCCGCGCCCAGGTCGACGCGGACGGGCATCGCCAGCCGACTCCACTCGTCGTCCGTCAACCGCGGTGGCGTGGGCATCGCAGGCCGATAGCCACTGCTGGCGGCGTCGATCATCTCCGACATGGGCGTTCGCTGGCGGACCTCCTCGACACTCGTGCCACCGATCCGGGCCAGGGCGTGGTCTCGCCAGGATTGCGGGGTGGGCAGGGCCAGCACACCCGACCAGAGCAGGACCGTCGCCGACGGTCGTTGGATCACCAGGACTGGCTCCAGCAGCGCCAGTGAAGCGACCTGTTCGGGATACCGGGTGGCCACGACGGCGGCCGTCGCTGCTCCGAAGCTGTGCCCCACGAGGTGCGCTCGGTGAATGTCCAGCGCGGCGATCACCTCCGAGACCCATTGGGCCTGGTCGTCCGGGCCAGACATCGGCACTGTCTGGGCAGACATCCCGGCGTCGCCCACAGGATCGAGGGCATGGATGGTGCGTGTTCCGATCCAGCTGGGCAGGTTGTCTGCCCACATGGGGATTCCTGAGCTGTGCCCTGGGAGCAGGACCACCGGGCTACCCGGCTGCCCCCCAACCCACGTCACCACGCGGACGAGACCAAAACTGGTGACGACGGATCGTTCGTGGTCGGGGCGCGGGAGCCGCGACATCACCGCGTCACGCGCCGTCCCATACCGAGCCTGGTCCTCCATGGTTCGCCAGTGACCCACCTGCGGGTCTCTGCGCACCAGGTCGACGAGCTGCCCCGTCGCCAGAGCACAGACGGTGACGACGCAGAGCCACTTCGCGAACCGACCAATACGGATGTATTGCATGTCGCTGACAATACATCCGTATTGATAGGGTGCCAAGGGTGTCGACCGAGAAGCAGAACGAGATCCTGCAGGCCGTCTGGAGCGTCATTGCGCGCGAAGGCCTGGCGGCCGTCAGCGTGCGGTCGGTGGCGGCGGCCGCGGGGGTGTCCCCCGGACGGGTCCAGCACTACTTCCCCACCAAGCAGGACCTGGTCCGCAGCAGTGTGTCGGCCATGCTCGCGGGCGCGGCACGCACCACCCCCGAGGCGCTCGGGGATCCCGGCGAACCCGTGACCCTGTGGGCCCTCCTGACGCACGCGATCTCCCCCGCCGCCAGCCGCCGGCCGGGAACCAGCATCTACTTCTCCTATGTGGCCGCCAGCGTCACGGACCCGTGGATCGCGGAAGCCCTCACAGAGGTTCGACGAGGCGTCCAGACTGAGGTGGGACAGTGCCTTCGGGCACAGGGAGTCACCATCGAAGACATTGACGGCGCGGCCCTGGACCTCACCCTGATGGCCGAGGGCGCAACCCAGGCCGTCTTCGTCGGGTGGTGCACGTCCGAGGAGGCCCTGGCCCGAATCAGGCACGCCCTCGCACGGCTCGGAGTCATCATTTCCTGACGCCCGACTGTCAGCCCGACTCCCCGGCGCGTAGGTCGCAGGCCCGCAGGATCTCGTCCGCCACGAGCTGCGGTTGCGTGAACAACACGTAGTGGCCGGAATCAGGCGCCTCGACCAGGCGCCACCCGGGGTTTGCTGCGACGGATCGCTGGTGGGCTCCAAGGAGGTCGCGACGCGCTGAGCCGACAGCTGGTTTGGTGCCCGAGATGAGCACGGTGGGGACGGTCGCAGACCGTGTGCCCGCGCGGAGCTGCAGCAGCCCCGCGCGGATCCGACGACTCTCTTTCGCGCAGGCACGTAATGCGGATGTGCTGGCGGAGGCACTGATCAGGGCCTCAAGTTCGTCTGCGGCCAGGACGGGCCCCAACCCCTTCCGCAACCCGGCCTTGACGAGCTTGGCCCGAACACGTGATGGGAACATCACGGCATGGACCCACTCCAAGGCCCGGGTACGGCGGGTGAAGTAGGCCTCGGTCCGCTCGTCTGACGGATCCACGAGCACCAGCAAGGACACGACTCCAGCGGGCATGAGCTCCACCGCTCGACGCCACGATTGGCCCGCCCCAGCTGTGGCCCACGAGGACCACGTCTCGCACCCCTTGGGCCTCGATCACGCACGCCAGGTCGGCAGCCAGGGCGTCGAGGGTTCGGGCGCCAACGCCCGGCGTGCTCGCGCCGTAGCCGGCACGGTCGTAGGCCACAGCCCTGACTCGACCGTCCAGCAGGTTCGCCACCGGCGCCCAGCACAGTCCGCTGAACCCCAGTCCTGACTCGAAGACGACCACCCTCGCGCCGCTGCCCCAGGTGTGGGTGGCAAGGCTTCTGCCGTCAGGCGTCTGCACGGTCTGGTGGTCTGGCTCCATTCCCGTGAGCCTAGCCCGGAGATTTCACGGGGGTGGCTGGACGTGAAGGAGGGAAGTGCCCGCTGACCTGCGAAGATACCGATTGTCTAGGTCTGTATCAGCGTGGTTGAAGGAGCACTTCCCAGGTGAACAAGCGTAGCGGGATGTATCCGCGTCTCCGAGTCGACTCCGCTGCGG
>NZ_JBHWOO010000233.1:0-19039 GCF_043424415.1 Luteococcus sp.
TGCTATGAGCGATGCCCAGCCGCAGTCCCGGCGAAGGCCCCCGGAGCACGTGCTGGCACGCGTGGTGACCGGGACGGTCGTGCTGCTGGTGGGCCTGGTCATGGTCTTCGCCTGGCGGGTGGTCTACCGGCCGCACCTGGACCAGATGCCCGTCGAGCCGGTCGACGCGCTGCTGGTGCTCGGGCCGCTCGAACCATGGCGGATCGAGATGGCCGACCAGCTCATGGCCGAGGGCAGGGCGAGGAACCTGGTCCTGTCCACCCCTACGCTCCCGCAGGACCTGCAGTACTGCCGCTCGGATGCCCCCTGGCCCATCCACTGTTTCGCGCCCGATCCTGCGACGACGCGTGGCGAGGCGATGGGCCTGAAGAGGTTGATGGCCGAGAACGACTGGACGACGGCCGCGGTCCTGACCATTGACTTCCACGCTCCGCGCTCCCGCTTCATCTTCGAGCGCTGCCTGGGCACGCTGGTGCCGGTGGTGGGGCGCCACGTCTCATCGTGGGATGACCAGCGTCCCTACATGGTGGCCTACCAGCTGGGCGGCTACCTGAAGGAGATCCGGCTGGGTCGCTGCGAGGCCTGAGCCTGGCAGCGACCGGCAGCAGGGGCGTCGGTTCAGGCGCGGTCGGCGGCCATCCGGGCGGCGCCGATGATCCCTGCGCTGTTGAGCAGCGCGGCGGGCACGATCGGGGTCTCCAGGTCGAGCAGCGGCAGGAACTTCTCGTGCTTCTTGCTCACGCCGCCGCCGACCACGAACAGGTCTGGCCAGAACAGCATCTGCATCGTCTCGTAGTAGCGCTGCAGGCGCACCGCCCACTCCTTGTAGGAGAGGTCCTCGCGCTCCTTGGCGCTCTTGGCGGCGCGGCTCTCGGCGTCGTGGCCGTCGACCTCGATGTGGCCCAGCTCGGTGTTGGGCAGCAGCACGCCGTCGTTGATCACGGCGGTGCCGATGCCGGTGCCCAGGGTGGTCAGGATGACCACGCCCTCGGTGTCCTTGGCGGCGCCGTAGTGGACCTCGGCGATGCCGGCGGCATCGGCGTCGTTGACGACGGTGACCGGGCGGCCGAGGCGCTCGGAGAAGAAGGCCTCTGCCTCCAGCCCCTTCCAGTCAGCGTGCAGGTTGGCGATCATCGGGATCCGGCCGTGGCGCACGGGTGCCGGGACGGTGATTCCGATGGGGGTGTCCTTGCCGATCTGGTCGGCGAAGTGCTCGACGATCTCGGCGACCACCGTGGCGACGGCCTCGGGCGTCGACTCCTCGGGGGTCTCGATCCGGAAGCGTTCAGCGGCGAACTCGCCCTTGTCGAGGTCGACAGGAGCGCCCTTGACGCCGGATCCGCCGATGTCGATTCCTAGAACAATGCTCATTGGACCAGCCTAGACGGTTTGGGTGGGACTGATCCCAGGGTCATCCACACCCACGCCCGTCATGAACTCGGGACCGCTGTTTGCTGGCAAGCGCCGGCCGCTTCCCGCCACCAGTGGAGGATCGGTGGGCTGGAGCTTCACGCCGGTGAGCCGGGCCATCGTCCCCAGGCGGCTCACCTGCGTCGTGTGCTGCCCTCATTGGGTTCAATCAGCCCAAGGCCCCTCAGTGCTGGTGCTGCAGCTCGTCCTGGCGGGCGGTGGAGGCCAGCCGCCAGGCGTCTTCGTCGAAGCGCTCGGCCGCGGCCGTCTTGGGGCAGTACTCCACTGAGGGCGTGCGGATCGGCTCCACGGGGCTGACGGCCTTGAGGCCGAAGCCGAGGTTGTAGAGCTCCTCGAAGTAGCGCTTGGACTGCAGGGTCATCATCGACTGCACCAGCAGCACGAAGAAGAGCACGGCCGAGGCGGTGGCGATGCCGTGCCAGCCCAGGTGGCCGGTCATGGTGAGCACAAAGGCCACCAGCCCGAAGAACAGTGCCGGGGCCAGCGGCAGCCAGAACGGCCGCCACAGGTAGGCATTGATGAGCTGGCGGTAGGTGGTCATCTTGCTGGTGGTGCTGGTCAGCGCCGAGCGCGAGACGCGCTGGTCCAGCCCGGCCCAGCTCAGGGTGGCCGGGATCTCCACGATGCGGGCGCGCAGGATCTGGGCCTTGTAGAGGATCTCGACCATGATGTCGGGGCCCTCGGCCTTGAGCGAGAGCGAGCGGATGAAGGGGCCGTCATAGGCCCGCACCATGCCGGTCAGCGTGCGGATGTCATGGTAGGAGGCCTTGGACAGGATCGCATTGGCGGCCTGGCTGCGCACCGCCAGCGGCTTGGGCACCTGCACCGAGGCGCCTCCCTCCATGTAGGGGGAGGCGATGACCACGTGCGGGTGGCTCTCGGCCCAGGTGTCGATCAGGCGGCTGATGTCCTCGACGGAGTAGCTGAGGTCGCAGTCGACGGCCAGCACGACGTCGCCGGTGGAGGCCTGAATTCCGGTGCGCATGCCCGCTCCGAGGCCGGCATTGCGACGGTGCGAGAGGATGCGCACCGTGGTCTCCAGGGGCTCTGCCGCCTTGGTGGCGACGGCGAGGGTGTCGTCGTCGGAGCCGTCGTTGACGACGATGATCTCCCACTCGAAGTCGCTCTTGGCGCGGGCCAGTTCGTCGAGCGCCACGAGCGTGCGGGCGATGGTGTCCGCCTCGCGGAAGGCCGGCACGATGAAGGTGCCGGTCGGGCCGTGGTGCTGTGCGCCGGTGCCCTGCACATTGCGCTGGTCTGCATCATGATTCTGGATGGTGCTCATCCTTGTTTCCCCCTGTCGGCCCCCCGGACTTTCATTGTTCACGCTATCCGCCGAGTGGGTCGTCGTGGCCCTGAAGCTGCTTGTCAGCTAGCTTTTTCATCAATCACTCAGGTGGCCGGCCCCGTCGCGAGGCTGGTGGAGCCACCACCTTCCAAGTGGGCAAGGGAAAGCGCCTGTTCGACCGGTTCATCCCACTGGCGGGTCGCGGCGCAGTAGCCCTGAGGTTCCGACGAGCGTCAGCGCCAGCCCGGCCAGCGCCAGCAGACCCGTGTGCGGGCGCGGGTGCTCCCCGAGCAGGGTCAAGCCTGCGATCGTGGGCACCAGCGTCTCGGCCAGGTACATCGGGCCCAGCACGGTGGTCGCCTCGGAGCGTGCCAGGCCGCGGGTCATGTGCACCTGGCCCAGCACGATGCCGGCGCCGGTGAGCAGGCCCACGGCCCAGGTGGATGCGGGCAGCTGCCAGAAGATCCACAAGGGGTGGGCGACGTCGCCGATCACCAGGCGCGCACCGATCGCGCCGAAGCTGAAGCCGAGCCCCGCCGCCAAACCCATCAACAGGGGTGGCAGGCGCACGGCCAGGGCCGCCAGGCAGATGGCGGCACAGACCGCCATCAGCACGATGTGGGCGGGGCGGATCGCAACGGCAGGGCCGGGCAGGGTCGAGGTGCTCAGCAGGCCCAGCCCCACCAGCAGGCCCAGGATCGCGGCGACCTCGCCGCCGCGCAGGCGGCGCACCCCGCTGGCGTGCTGCAGGGCCGCGGTCACGCCCAATCCCGCGGCAGAGCAGGCCTGGACGACCATCAGCGGCAGGCTGCGCCGGGCCAGCAGGGTGAAGCCGAAACCGGCGGCCTGCAGCACCGTGCCCAGCCACCACGAGCGAGATCGCAGGGCGCCGCCCTCCTCGCGGGAGCCGGCATGCAGCCGGGCCCCCGCGATGCCGTAGGCGAGCACGCCCAGCAGCAGGGCGACGATGCTGGCAACGATCATGCCGCGTGGTGCGCCGGCCAGCGGCGGTTGATCTCGGCGACGATGGCCTGGCTCACCTCGTCGGTGCGATAGGGGAAGTCTCGGGTGGCGAGCTGTTCGCGCCAGCCGGCCGAGACGTCCCAGGCCTGCACCATGGTGGTCACCGGGTCCTCGTCACCCAGGAGGCGGCACCAGCCGTCGAGCAACTCGGGGCGCTCGGTGGAGTCGCGCACCACCAGCAGCGGGCGACGGAACAGGCAGGCCTCCTCCTGCACGCCGCCGGAGTCGCTGATGATCAGCCCAGCGGTCTGCTCCAGCGCCATGAACTCCTTGGGCGGCAGCGGCTCGACGACCGTGATCGACCCCAGCGACTGCTCCAGGCCCCAGGCGGCGATGTTCTTGCGCGTGTGCGGGTGCAGCGGCAGCAGGACCGTGGTGCGTTCGGCGACGGCGGCCAGGCCCTCCAACAGGCGGGTGAGCTTCTCCCGGTCGTCGACGGTGCCGGCGCGGTGGATGGTGGACAGGACGAACAGGTCGCGCTCCACCCCGTGCCGGCGCAGGATCGCCTCGGTCTCGTCCTCGTCCACCCGCAGCACCGACAGCGCGTCGGCCAGCGTGTTGCCGGTGACGGCCATGCGGGAGTCGTCGACGCCCTCGCTGCGCAGCTGCTCGGCATTGCTCTCGACCGGGGCGCAGCACAGCTCGGCCACCTGGTCCACCAAGATGCGGTTGACCTCCTCCGGCATGCTGCGGTCGTGGCTGCGCAGCCCGGCCTCCACGTGCACGACGGGGATGCCCAGCATGTTCGCGGCCAGGGCGCCGGCCAGGGTGGAGTTGGTGTCACCCTGCACCACCACGGCCTGGGCAGGATGCTCCAGCAGGTAACCGGTGAGCTCTTGCACCGCCAGCCCCACCTGCTCGCCGCGGGTGCGGCCGCCGATGGAGATGTGGTCGCTCACGCTCACCCCAGCCAAGTCGCCCAGCACCCGGCCCCACATGTTCTCGTCATAGTGCTGGCCGGTGTGGATCACTGCGGCATCGTCGCCCAGGGCGCGGATGATGCCCGCCAGCTTGATGGCCTCGGGACGGGTGCCCAGCACCACCAGGACCTTCTCGTCGTTGTGGCTCACGTCACGCCTCAGTTCTGGGCGCGGGCGGGACGCACCTCGCGGCCGCGCGCGAGCACGTCGATGCCGCGCTCGCGCACCGGGATGCCCTTGACGCTCTCAGCGTGCTCGGCGAGGCTCACCAGCCGGTACTGGCGCGAGAAGGCGTCCAGGATGAAGTCGAGCATCTCCTGCTTCTTGCCCAGCGGCATGTTCATGCCGGGGAAGAATTCCAGGCCGGGCGCGTCGGAGCCGTCGAGCAGGTCGAGCGGGTGCAGCAGCAGGCTCGGCTGGGTGCCGGTGGCGCGGCAGAAGGCCAGGGCGGCGGTGATGTAGGCCTTGGCCAGCGGCACCGAGTAGCCCGACAGGTAGATGACATAGCTGGCGTGGATCGGCACCCGCAGCAGCGGGAAGACGGTCACCGGCAGTTCGGTGAGCTGCACCGCGGGCTGGGCATTCTCGCCGGTGCCGCAGCAGGGCGCCTTCCAGGTGAAGGGCTTGTTGGGCAGGGCTGCATCCCACAGCGAACCGAACAGGGCCTTGCGGTCCTCGCGCTCGCTCTTGGTGAGGTCCTTGTTGGTGCGCAGGTAGTACTGGCGGGCCAGCGGGCCGATCCAGGTGGCCAGCACCGAGCAGTCGTAGTCGTAGTCGAGCTCCACCAGGGCCCGCATCAGGTCGGGGCTCATCGCGAAGCCGGGCGCGCGGAAGCCGCGCGGCTTCGGCGCGCCGGCGGCCTGGAGGGCGTCCTCGGTGCGCCTGAGCTCGTCGCGCAGCTGGGTGGGGGAGTACAGGTGCAGCCACGGCTCGTGCTCATAGCTGTGCGAGCCGATCTCGCACCCCATCTGGACCATGCGCTGCACGAAATCGGGGCCGTCGGCCGCCGCGGCGTCGGCACCGACGACGAAGACCGAGGGCGTGATCTGGTGCTGCGTGAAGCAGGCCTCCATCCGCTCGCCCAGCACGGGCAGGTAGCTGGGGCGCTCCACCCAGTCGGCATCGCCGTGGGTGCGCTTGTAGCTCCAGAAATTGTCGGCATCCAGTCCGACGCTGGCCAGTGGCTTGCTCATCAGTTCTTCTCCCCGATCGTCTCGGCCAGGGCCTGGTCGGCCATGGCCAGGGAACCCTCGACGTTCAGGGTCCCGGTGGTGTTCTGTGCCGTGCCGACGACGTGGACGCCCGGCACGGAGGTGGTGAAGGGCAACGGTTCGCCCGAGCCGGGCAGCGGCAGCGGAACGACGTGGCGGGCCCGGTTGATGCTGTGCGCCACGGGCGTGATCGTCTGGCCCGGGAAGCAGGAGCGCAGCGCGTCGAGCAGCCGCCGGCCCACCTCGTCGTCGTCCAGATCGAACCACTCGTCGTCGCTGGCGCAGTAGTGCGGCAGGTAGACCAGCTTCGCGCCGCCGGTGGCGTCCTCGGCCATCAGCGCATGCATGCCGATGACGCCGGTCAGGCCGACGTCATCGGTGAGGTAGGTGATGTAGGAGTCGTTGGGGGCCTGTTCCAGCAGGAAGGTGCCGCAGACCACGCCCAGGTAGGGGGCGGCGGTGAGCTGCTGCTTCTCGGTCTGGGTCAACTGCGGCACCAGCTGGGCCGTGACCGGCCCCGGCGTGGTGACGAAGACCCGGTCGCCGTGCAGCATCGTGCCGTCGTCGAGGGTGACGTCGACCCCGTCGTGCTCGTGGTGGATGGCGGTGGCGCTGACGCCGGTGCGCACGGTGCCGCCGCGGGCCTCCAGGTCCTCGAGCATGGCGGCGAAGACGGGTGCGTAGCCGTGCGGCAGCACGCCGAAACGGTCACCGGCGCCCTTGAGCCGGGCCTGCACGAGGCGACGGAAGGTGCTCACCATGAAGCCGGCCGAGACCTGGTTGGCCTGGGTTCCGAGCTTGGCGCGCAGGATCGGCCACCAGAAGGCCTCCAGCGCGGAGCGCCCGGCGGTGCGGCCGAGCCAGCTGACGGCCGTCATCCGGTTGGCCAGCGGCATCGGCAGTGCGAGCGATGCGGCGATCGAGGCGCCGATGCGCGCCCGGTCGGTGGCCTTGAGCATCGGCAGCGTCGCCATCTCCACCAGGCTGGTGGCCGGGTAGCGGGTGCCGTGGTTGATGATCTCGGCCGGGGCGCTGGTCCAGCGGACCTGGTCTTTGAGGCCCAGCTCGTCGAGCAGGGCCAGGACCTTCTCGTCCGACTCCATGATCACGTGGTAGAAGCGATCCACGTCGAAGGTCTGGCCGTTGACGGTGAACTGTTCGGTGGCCGTCAACCCGCCCACGGTGGGATTGCGGTCCACGAGCGTCACCGTGTGGCCGCGCTTGGCGCCCTCGAGGGCCAGGTAGGCGCCCGTTGCGCCACCCCCGACCACGTTCCAGTTCTCGGCCATTCGTTTCCCCCAAACATGGTGACTTCGGCTTCGAGGCTAGGCGATGAACGGGGTCAGACTGTCACTGCGGTGCTCTGGCTAGGGGGTTTCCGGTGATCTTTCAAAAACTCTGCAGGGTTGATGATCGCGGTTGGCGCCTGAGTGCCATCAGGGCCTGCAACCGCCCAACGCCGCCCCACAGGACGTTGAAGTCCTGGGGCCACAGGCGCCGCCGAAGGCAGGCAGTCCCCAGGCCAAGTCCCAAACCAGCCAAACAGCGAGCCGTCGCTGAAACCATCCAAGGGATGATCTGGTGTGGTGCCACGGTGCGAAGCTCCAAAGTGCCGATGGCATGGCCGTTCACTACTTCGCGCTGAATGAACCAGCGGCGAGTCATTCGAGCAGTCGAGAACAGTTCATCCACGGTCGCCTCCGCCGTGCACCAAAAAGTGGTTCCATGGGCCCGAAGCTCGGCGAACAGTGCGGTGTCCTCACCGCCCATGTCGAAAGAGGCATCGAAGCGGGGCCAGCCAGCGTCTTCCATCGCGGAGCGGGGCACCAGGGTGTTGCCCGCCCCGACCGTGGGCAGCTCTCCTTCGGGTCGCCCCTGGCTCCATTGTTGGAGCAATTCACGCAAGGCCGGATCACTGGTGGGTGTGGAGGTGTAGTCGACCATCCCTGCCACGACGCTTCCCGGGTGTCTGTCCCGGTGGGAGACCAAGCCTTCCAGCCAACCCTCGCGCACCGTTTGGTCATCGTCCAAGAAAATGAGGTCGCTGTAGGTGCCCGCAGCGAACCGGTCCAGGATGGTATTCCTTGCCGCGGTCAACCCCGGCGCGACATTCAGGACACTGACTCGCATGCCGGGGAAGTCCCCAATGGGCATGGGAGAGTCCCCATTGTCGACGACCAAGATATCCACGCGATCGCCTACATGACGGCGCAGCGATTCCAGGCACTCACTGAGCTGCTCGACGCGGTCGCGTGAGGGGATCCCCACAAGAATCTCGGTATCCGTCCTCAAGCCTGGGGTCGGCGACGGCGCTTGCTCTCCGTGGCTTGCCAGCCTTGGCGGCACAGTGTCCATCCTGCTCGGTCGAGGTGGCTGACTGGGGTTGAGTGGATCGGCTGGTGACAAACTCACGGAACACGCTCCTAGCGACGGCGAGTGAGCTGACTAGCTGTAGGCCATTGATGATGAGGACTGCGATGGCGGCGCCCGTGGCGGCCCAGAGGTGCGCTCCCAGTGGGACCAGGACCACGAACAAGGCTGCCAGAGCACCACCTTGGAGGCCAACGAAGCGCTCGCGACCAGCGGCTTGGATCACCGCGGTGATGTAGTTGGCAGCCATCAGGGCAGCCGTGGCGGCCAGCATTGCGCGAAGGGGTCCGACGGTTGGCAGGTAGCTCTCCCCGAGGATGACTTTCACCAACCGTGGAAGGTAGACGCTCACAACGGCAAAACCTACTGACATGGCGAGCACGACGGCCGCCATCACCTTGGTAAACTTGAGAACCCGATCCTTCTCGCCGCGTCGAACATAGGGCACCACGACAGCTGTCAGGGAAGTGTCGAACAGGCGCAAGGGCCCTACGAGGCGTGCAGGAACGGCATAAAAGGCCGCTTGGGTCGCATTGGCTGCCCAGCCGACCAGAGCAGTGTCCAATTGACGCACCTGCCAGCTTGCTGACGAGAGCAGGAAGTGACGTGACTTGGACAAGATGGAACGCCAATCCTTGGGGATCCCGATGTTCTTGAGGATGTCGAGATGGACCAGCACCCACAGGACAGCTGTGAGTGTCGATGCGATGGTCGTCAACAGGTACACGACCAACACTGGATATCCATTGACATGGCTAGCCGAGGCAGCCAGCATGGCCACAAGCACGGGGAGTCGACTTACCAAGATGGTGCGGACTTGTACCTGTGCATGGCCGGCGGCCAATGCCAGCGCCAAGGTGCAGGCCTGTTGGATCTCAACGAAAACTTGCCAGGGAATCAATGCCTTGACTGCGCCGTGGGTCGTGAACAGGGCAAGACCCACGCAAGCAACTGTCGCCGTCACGCCAGCCAAGCAGGCCTGCAGCCAATAGGCTCTGCGACCCCAATCCCGTAATTCTGGGACGGCGAATTCGCGTCCGACGAGGGCTTGGACTCCGAGGTCCGACAGACCAATTACCACAAGCAAGTAGGAATAGGTTTTGGAATAGGAACCGAAAGGAGCTGGGGTGGCGAGTCGGGCCAGCAGCACGAACGTGAGCATCTGCACGGCCATGCCGACAACTCTAGCTGTCAACACCAGTGCCAAATCGGATCGAAGCCAAGTGGGAAGCCTAGAAATCATTGGAGTCTGCCATTGGTAGCGGCTTCCCTCACTGCTTGTCGGCGGTAGTGGTCGCGACCCCCGATTCGATCGAGTCTCGGTCTCGAATGGATGCGGGGTGACGTTCGCGGGTCATGTGCAAGGCGGCGGCCAGAAGGCAACCAGTGGTCAAGCCGCCCAAGATGCCCACAAGGAGGTTGATCTTCATACTGGGAGATGAGGGCGTCGCGGGTGGGGCACTGTCCGAAATCACGTTGGATGCGATCATGATCTTGCCGCCATCCGTCTTGGGAATCGTCTTGCCGACCGTTCCCGACAGATGACGCGCAACCGCTTGGGCTGTCTTCCATGCCTCGTCGGGTTCGGCGGCGGTGACGGTGAGCGTCAGGACGGTCAGTTGCTCGGGAGCTTCTACTTCGATCCGCTCCGCAAGGTCCGACGCTGACGAATCAAGACCCAACTCTGTAACCACGGGTTCGAGGACCGTCGGAGAGACAACCAATTTTGCCCATGATTGGAGCTGGTACTGGGTGTAGACAGTGCCCTCGTTCAGCTGGGTCACGTTATCTGCTGCACTGACGTAGAAGAAGACGGAACTCGAAGACTGAAATTTGGCTGGAGTTCTTGCGGTGATCACTCCAGCAAGGCCGCCCAGGAGTACCGTGCACAGAGCGATGATCCACCAGTAGCGACGAAAGGCCTTGAGCCATTCGGAGAACACCATCTGTCTCCACCTCTCCCTTGGAATAGGACCGGGGGCATCGGGCCACGGTCGAGTAGAGGGTATCAGTGGGATCCGGCCAGGTCGGGGCTCAACTGGAACAGGCTACTGTGAGGGCAGTGCCCAATCGGCAGGACTGCGCAACACACAGGAGGTGGCGCATGGAGTCGGAACACGGCGCGTCGACGCACCGGCGACTCTATGTCCGGCTTGGTCAGGGGATGCTCTGGGGTTCGGCCCTGATCATGCTTGTGACAGCCTTGATCGAGCCGCCCACGACTGGGCCAGAACTGGGGGGGCCATCAGAGCTCAGTTCCGTTGCGACTCGTCTGTTCCAGCTCATCGCCTTGGGCTGCGCCGCTTTGGTCATGATGCGGGGCACGGACGGGCATCGTGGGCCGTATTGGGTGGAGACGCAGCTGGTCTTCGGTGCGTTGCTTGTCTGGAGTTTCACCAGGTTGTTGGCAGATCTTCAGGCTGGGCAGCGACATGTGTCGCTGTACATGGCAATTTTCGTCATCCTTGGCTTCGCGCTGGTGGTATATGCGCATGGGGTGACGATTGACATGCTCAGATGGCCTTTGCGGATCTATACCGTTTTGAGCTTCGTCTTAGCTTTCATGTGGCCGGATCAGGTCCTGTGCGTGATCCCAGGCGACGAGCGTGAGCTGTTCGGGATGACACGCCTGTGTGGAGTGACGGGACAGCCGAACACCTTGGGTGAGATTGCGGGGATCTCGTTGCTTCTTGAGGTGTGTTCACGGACCAAGAGGGACAAGGCCAAGCGCATCATTTTTTCCCTGTTTGCAACCGGGAGCTTGCTGCTGTCCCAGTCGCGAACTTCTTGGATGGCGTGTCTGCTTGCGCTGGGTGTCCTGTGGGTATGGTGGCGAGGCCGAACCAAGCCAGGGAGCGTGTCCGTCATCGCTGTCGCATTCACCGCGCTCCTGTCATGGGTCTACTTGGCGATGCCACCACTGCAGAGGATGCTGTTGGGGGCGGGCGGTGACGAGGGTTTGGGAACAGTCAATGGGCGTGACCAGATCTGGGCCGCCGCGATGGCCGAGTTCTCTCGCGATCCCATGTTTGGATATGGACTGGATCTATACGATGCCGAGTTCACTGCAAAACATCTTCCCTATGGTTTGCAGATGGTTAGGGATTCACATTCACAGTTCGTTCAAACCCTCGGGGAGTCCGGACTGATTGGAATGTTTGGCTTGTTGGTGTTCATTCTTGCTTGTTTGAGCGTTGCAGTAAGGCGTTGGCGCGCGGACTCCCCTCTTCCCTTTGCGCTGCTGACATTCATGTTGCTGCGCTCTGTGACGGAGTCTGGATTGATGTTCTTGGGAGTGGGGTGGCAGTTGTGGTGTGTTCTGACCATGACCGCGACCATGGTGGTGTCAACCAACACCGATGCTCCTGCTGACGGCCAGTCTTTCGCGTATCTGTTGCGGGGCGGGCGGCCGAGAAGTCCCCATCTCGAAGTTGGTTCCGCTGACCATGTGAGATCGAAATGATGACTGACTATAGATTGCTAGGAGTGGCCATGGAGAAGAAGTTGCGGATCTTGGTTCTGACCAGTGAGTCGAGGATGATCTCCAATCGGCTGTGGGGAGCCGCTCGAGAACTTATCGACGATTTGTTGGTGGTTGGCCCTGACGACACGGACGAATCCCTTCCCGCAGGACACATCGCACTTCCCGCCACAGGGCTTAGATCGAACAAGCTCACTTTTTGGCATCTGCAGGGACTTTCAGGGGTCATCAAGGGATTCAAGCCCGATCTTATCCATGTGAACAACGAACTCTGGGGTGTGACTGTTCTGGAGGTTGCTTCTTTCGGGAGGCCATTCGTGGTCCTGGGTGCAGAGAATCTGTTCCACGGTGAAGGGGTCATTGCAAGGATTCGGATGGGTATAGCAGAGCGAATCATTCCACGGCTCGCTGGTTACGCCAGCTGGAATATCGCTGGCGTCCGACATGTCGCTGCACGTCGGGAGGCGAGTTTCCCGGAGCTCGTCTGCCCAGCGATCATTCCGCCCTCAGAGTTCGTGCCGAGCTCATGGCAACCGCATGAGGCCGGTCAGCCCAGAAAGTTGCTCCTAATCGGTCGACTGGAAGAGGAAAAGGGGTTTGACAAAGTCATTCAGGCTGTGGGGCGACTGTCGGACAAGGGGGCCTATCAGATTCATTTGTGTGGCACCGGTCCACAGGGCGAAGCCCTCCAAGCTCAGGCGGACAGCCTCGGTGTGGACCTTCGGCGTCATGGTTTTGTGTCGCCGGAAGAGGTGGCGGAGCTCATGACTCATATGACCTGCGCGGTCCAACCATCCCAGACTGTCACCAACTGGGCTGAACAATTTGGCCGGACTGTGGCGGAAGCCATGACGGTCGGGTTGCCCTGTCTCGTCTCGGACAGCGGCGAGTTGCCAAATGTGGTCAATGACCCGGAATGCGTCTTCCCTGAATCAGATGTCGTGGCTCTGTCTGAGAAGATCGATTGGCTTTGCTCCAGCGCGGAGCGGCTGACCCGCAAGTCCCTGCTGCAGGCTGCCGAGGCGAACCGGTGGGCCCCCGGGCCCGCTGCCGCAGCGATGGTGGACTTTTGGCGTCGTTGTCTGGCTCATCACCAGCAGACGTGTGGCCTTGAGACCAAGTGATTACATAGCTGACTCGAACACGAAAGGTGGCCATGTCGTACGTGAAGATCGCTGTTGTTATTCCAACAGTCCAGCGGCCAGATGCTCTGGACCGGTGTTTGACAGCCCTGGAGGGGCAGAGCTTCCCCGCCTGGCAGATCTTGGTTTGTCCGCCCAGGGAGGTTCTCCAAGACCCGGGGCTGAGGATTTCCCACCCAGCCGCCACCTTTGTTCCCAGCCCCAAGGGGGCAGCTGCGCAGCGCAATGCGGGGCTGCGCATGGTTGACCCCGAGGTGGACGTAGTGGTCTTTCTTGACGACGATTCTGTCCCCCGTGATGACCATCTTGAGGAGGTGGCGCGAATCTTTGACGAGGTGCCGGGCGTCATCGCGATCAGTGGCAAGGTGGCCCGGGACGGGGCGGCCGAGCATGTCGAGCTGAGTCCGGAGGAGATCCGTGAAGCCCTGGAGAGCAGCCGCGATCCGGAGACGCCCCTAGCTGGTGGGGACGTTGACGAGCTCTACGGCTGCAACATTGCGGTGCGCCGATCCGCGCTGGTCGAGGTTGCGCCTGATGGAAGGGTCTTTGATGAGTGCCTGCCCCTCTATTCGGCATTTGAAGACCTGGATCTTGCACGGCGGCTGGTGGCCATGGGCAGTGGACGGATCCTTTACGCACCCCGCTGCGTCGTAGTCCATCAGGGGCACCAGTCCGGCGGGCGAACCCAGCATGTTCGATATGGCTACAGCAGTGTGATGAACCTG
The DNA here is from genome assembly GCF_043424415.1 of Luteococcus sp. NCBI lineage: Bacteria > Bacillati > Actinomycetota > Actinomycetes > Propionibacteriales > Propionibacteriaceae > Luteococcus > Luteococcus sp. Next base: position 13,592 of record NZ_JBHWOO010000233.1, read on the forward strand.
GAGTATCTCCGACGCAAGGGTTCACTGGGCTTCAACGACGTACTGCCTCGTATTGCACGATCGGTGGCTGCCAATTCCGTCAAGGCAGTGAGAGGGGCCGACACCGTGGGCCGCCGGTCTCGGCTGCGTGGGCAGTTCTTGGCCTTCGCTGATCTCTTGCGCGGAAGAGTGACCCCGGAACGGATCACTGAACTGGGTGACTGACCTCGCCCGGCCTCGACTTCATGGTGAGCCAGAAGATCCCCAGGGCTGATGCCTCCAGACTGGATGCAGTCACAGCTGCGGCTGACAGTTTGCCGAGCCCCAACCACCCCATCGCCGGACCTGTGTCTGCAATCGGGACCGCCAACAGGGTCAGCGTGAGAAGAAGGACCAGCCTGTCTCGCGTGGACAGGCTGGAATCGGTGGAGAGCGCCCCCACCGCGGCCACCAGCCCTGGGATGAGGACTGGATAGCCGTAGGACTGGTTGGGGAGGATCACGAGCATCGCGAGTCCGCACGCCAGCAGGGACTGGTATGACAGAGGGCCAAACCGTCGGGTGGCGAGCAGGGCAAGAACGAGCAGAAGGGCGACGGAGGCCATCAGGCCGACTATTGTCAGTGCCGCGTCTGCTCCCAAGCGCTCGAGGTTACCTGCCAAGTCGACACGAGTGGAACTGGGCGAGGTCGGACCAGTGTTGACCTCGTCTCCAGCTTGGAGCGTTGACACAACGTAGCCGAGCGCGCGGGAGGGGCCGCCAGCACGCTGGCAGGCCAGGATGACAACGGGAAGGCTCAACAAGGCGCCCAGTCCCAGTGGCCGCCACAACGACTTGGCCTCACCCCTGATCAATTGCGTGGCCACGAAGGGCACAGCTACCTGGGGCTTCACGAATGCGAGCAGTGCTGCGACCGTCTGGTGCCGACGTTCGGGCGGCAGCAGCAAGGCCAGCGCGGCACCAGATGCTGTCAAGACGGCCCAGTTGCCCGATGTGATTCCCGATCGGCCTGGTCGAGAAAGGCACAGTACGGTCATGACCACAGGTAGTGCCCACGGTGCCTTGGCCAGCGCAGCCGGCCACAGGCGCGCAAGGCTCATGGTGACCATGCAGCAAAGGGCTGCTGTGGACAGTGCCAGCCAGATGGCGCACGCGAGCTCGTAGGGAAGAAGCGTCAAGGGATAGGTCACGATGCCGTACCAAGGGGTGTACACCGGCACAATCTGTGCACCCGGATACCTGTCCTTGTACGCAGCAATGTCCCATGGCATGTTCCCAGCAAGAAGATCCTTGGTGGGCAGCCACAGCGTGTCACGAAAGTCCATCCAGAACGCACCGGGGCCCCGCTGTCCGGTTGGATCCGCGGGTGCGGAAGACATCACGACGAGAAAGGTGATGTATGTGACGGCCCACGTGGCCAGACACCATGCGGCCGCCCGTCGTCTGTTGCCGTGCATCTTCCATCACCTTCGTCGCGGTTCGTGATCGCGGTATTCCGCCAGTCACCCTGGTCCGCAGGCTACCAACCTGGCGGTTGACCCCATCGTGACCTGAGGGTTTGCCTTGCCCTGAGCAAAGGATGGCGGGGTGAGACACCGTGGGTGACTATCATCCCAATGGGTGGCTGAGCCTCGGGGGGGTCTCGCGGGCCGGCTCATGGAATGAGGTATGTGTGATGCAGGCTCTGCGGAGGGCCGCGGTTGGTTCCGCGGACACACAAGTGACGCCGGTGGGGGGTGTTCCAATCCAGATCACCGACATGGCTGAGGCGGTGGACCGCGTCCTCGGTTGGGCTCGAGAGAAGCGGCCAATGCCAGTCAGGTTGGTGAATGCCTACTCGATCGCCTTGGGGAATGAGCGTGGCGACTATGGGGCGATCCTCAGAGGGGAGGGCGTGAACTTCCCTGATGGGAAGCCGGTGGCAGCAGCGGCCGGATGGTTGAGCGGCCATCGTGCGCGTCAGATCCGCGGACCGGAGCTCTTCGAGAGGGTTCTCGATGCTGGACAGACGGAGCGGGTGCGGCACTACCTCTATGGAACAACTCCGGAGACGCTTCAAAAGCTTCAGGAAACGCTCAAGCAACGGTTCCCGGATCTTGTGATCGCAGGCGCTGGTGCTCCTGATTTTGCGCCGGTCCCAGAACTCGCCTCTGATGAGGTGGCGGAGCGGATCCGCTCCACTCGTCCCGACTTGGTCTGGGTGGGGCTCGGCACGCCGAAGCAGGACTTCGTGGCAGTTGAGTTGGCTCGCAAGATCGGTGTTCCCGCGCTGGGAGTGGGGGCCGCTTTCGACTTCTCTGCGGGAACAGTGCCTGCGGCTCCCAGTTTTCTTCGTCATGTGGGTTTGGAGTGGAGTTACCGGCTGGCCAAGGAACCGCGCCGGCTCTGGCGTCGGTATCTGATCGGCAATTCGCAGTTCATTGCTCTGGTCGTTCGGGATCTGCTCGCTGCTAGGCGAATCCGATGAGAATTGCCGTTGTCCACAGCTTCTACGATCCCAAGGAACCCTCGGGTGAGAATGCAGTAGTCCTCGCACAGTTACGAGCTCTGCGAGATCGCGGTCACGAAGTGGGTCTGATTGCGCGCCACACTGGCGAGTTGAAGAAGTCTCCCGGCTACCCGGCGCGAGCAGCGCTTGCCGCCGCTGGCGTTCACGGTCCCGACCCGAGTCGAGAGCTCTCCGACTTTGCACCCGATGTGGTCCATGTGCACAACCTGTTTCCGAACTGGGGTTCGTCCTGGCTCAGAGAGTGGGGGCATCGGACGGTCGTGACCTTGCACAACCATCGCACGGTCTGCTCCAACGCACTTCTCTGGAGAGACGGGGGGGATTGCCACGAGTGTCTTGATCACTCCACTCTGGCCGCCTTGGAGCATCGGTGCTATCGAAAGAGTCGACTGGCGACGTTGCCCTTGGCGATTGCCTCACGGGACAAGGGAAGTCACAGCAGGATTCTGCATGATGTCGCTCAGGTCCTGGTGTTGAACTCCGGGGCGGGGGTGCTGTACGCGGAGCTCGCTTCTGCGCCGGTCAAAGTCCTGCCCAACTTCGTTGAACCCAGCCAGTCCCTAGGGCTCGCGCGGAGCACGGATCGGATTGTCTTTGTGGGGCGTCTGACCCATGAGAAGGGGATTCTACAGCTCATCGAGCAGTTGCCCGAGGAATATGGGTTAGACGTCTTGGGTGATGGTCCTCTCCGTCCCGATGTGGAGTCCTTGGCCGATGGTGTGCGCATTGTCTTCCATGGGCAGCAACCCCCAGGGGAGGTTCTGCATGCCATGCAGTCATCGGCCGCGCTGGTGATCCCAAGTCTGTGGAGTGAGGGAGTGCCCACGACGGCTTTGGAGGCCCTTTCGAGCGGCACCCCCGTGGTTGTTTCCAAACATGTCGCATCGGCCGAAGACCTGACCGAAGGTGGCGCTGGCGAGATCTACGATCCCGCGGAGCCAAGTCACCTTCGCAATGCCTTGGAGAAGGTTGCGGCCGCCCGGGATGGCTACTCTTCCGCAGGTCTTTCACTCCATCGTCGGCGCTTCTCTCGTGCGGCCTGGCTGCAGGAGATTGAATCTGTCTACTCAGCAGTGGCCGAGCAGGCCGAGTCAAACGGATAGTGACAGTCGGCCTGCTCGGTGGGAGAAATCCTGTCTCAGTTGTTGCTCCATGCTGCTAGACGATTGTTGTCGCGCACGTCAATGTCGATATGGGTGCGCTCAAAAGTACAGTCATGGACTGAGTTGTCATGCGTACCTGGGTAGAGGACCAGGATTGAGTTGTAGGAGCCACCCTTGAAATGGCAGTTCTTGATTTCGTTCTGCTGTGAGGTCTCGATGGTCATTGCCGTTGGGTAGGTGGTTGTGATGGTGCACCCGTCGACCACGGTGTTACTTGCATAGACCAAACGAAGGGCCTTGTCGGTGGATGAGAGGTTGCAGGCCTTGACCAAATTGTTCGAGCCAGCGATGTCGACTCTTCCAGAGCCGCTGGTTGTCACGTTGAGAATCTTGTGCCCCGCGTCCTCAGACGCGGAGACCTGGCACACGACGATTGACTTCTGTGACGCGTCGTTGATGGAGGTGCCGTCCACCGTCATGTGAATCGAGCCCGCCAGTTCCAGAGCGACTTCGCCGCCGGTGATCTCGCCGCCGTTAATGGTGGAGAATCCGGACGACCTGCGGCTTCCGTCGGACAGGAACTCGGAATCGAACGAGACGTTGATCTGGTTCGGTACCTCCCGATTTCCGATGGCTTGGCAGTTGTTGAGCACGATCCCGCTGTATCCCATTGTCACGGGCTTGTTTCCATTGCGCTGGATTGCTTCAAAGTTCATGCGACGATTCTCGAAGAATTGGCATCCATTGAACGTGAGGTTTTCATAGTGGCTCTCGTAGAAGCCTTTCTCGACGATCTTCACCCCGTTACCCACGGTGTTGTGTGAAAATTTGCACCAGTTGAAGGTGCAGTTCGTCACGCGGTTGTCATCGAACGACAGTGCTGCCAAGTGGTTTCCACCCATAAAATGGACGCCCGTCAATACAGCGCCATCGACCACGCGATCGAAGACCGAGCAGTCAGTGGCATGGATCGTCAACCAGTCGGCTGTGCAGCGCGTTGCGAACTGTACTGCGGCGAGAATTGTCGTGGCGTCCCCATCGCCACGCAGAGACTGGCCCGGGCGCAGGACGAGTCGCCCATCATGTACGTACTTTCCTGCGGGAAAGTAGACGATGTCGTAGCTGCGGAGCGCTTGGTCGATGGCTCGCGTGTCGTTCTTGGTCCCATCCCCTGCAGCGCCTAGGGCACGGACGTTGATGGCGCTCCTGCCCTCGTCGCTGCCGTGAGCCACATGGGTCTGGACAGCCATGGCTGGAAGGCTGGCAGTCACGGCCATGAGCAGGGATCGGCGTGATACATCCACTTCGGTTCCTTAAGTCTTGGGGTGGGGCCAGCGACGAGGTCGCGGGCCACGTGATCGTAACCCGAGGATTCCGTTCAGGCAATTCTCAACTATCTAAGGGGATCCCAAGAGTTTCCTGATGAATGACCTAGTCACGGCGGGTCGTCGTCCTTCTGTGGGCATGGAAGGAACCTGAGAGAATGCAAGATGGGAAATCTTCCGGTCGCCTAGTCATGCGATAGTGGATGAAGGCTCCTCGTGGAGGGGCGCGGTCCGAGGGATTGGCCTCGTGCGAGGCTGGTCCTGTCTGAGATTTTCAGGGGGAAATGTGGCCAAGAAGGCCTTCATCACTGGCATCACCGGTCAGGACGGTTCGTACCTGGCCGAATTGCTTCTCGCCAAGGGGTACGAGGTGCACGGCCTGATCCGTCGGGCCTCGACCTTCAACACCCACCGAATCGACCACATCTACGTCGATCCGCACGACGACTCGGACACCAAGCTGTCGCTGCACTACGGCGACCTGTCCGACGGTGCCCGTCTGGTCACCCTGATGGACAGCATTCGTCCAGAGC
>NZ_JBHWOO010000234.1:0-9637 GCF_043424415.1 Luteococcus sp.
CCGTAGCTGGGGACCGGGGCCGAAGCCTGTCCGAACCTGACCGTTGTGGTCAGGGGCTCATGCTCCCCAGATCACTTCCCCTGGGCCATGGCCGCCTTGGCCGCCGCGAAGCGGGCGACGGGCACGCGGAAGGGCGAGCAGGAGACGTAGTCGAGACCGACCGACTGGAAGAAGTCGATGGACTCGGGGTCGCCGCCGTGCTCACCGCAGACGCCGCACTTCAGGTCGGCCTTGACCGAACGACCCTTCTCCACACCCGTGCGCACCACGGCACCCACGCCGTCGACGTCGATCGACTCGAAGGGATTCTTGGGCAGCACACCGTCGACGACGTAGGCGCTCAGGAAGCCGTTCTCGGCATCGTCACGGCTGATGCCGATCGTGGTCTGGGTCAGGTCGTTGGTTCCGAAGGAGTAGAAGTCGGCATGCTCGGCGATCTGGTCGGCCACCATCGCGGCGCGCGGCAGCTCGATCATGGTGCCGATGGTGTACGGCAGCTCCTTGCCGGCCTTCTCGAACTCCTCCTTGACGGCCGCCTCGACGATCTCGCGCTGCTTCTTCAGCTCGGCGGGCAGGGCCACCAGCGGAATCATGATCTCGATGTCGATGGTCTCGCCCTCGCGCTCCAGCACTGCCAGCGCCGCGCGGATGATGGCGCGGGCCTGCATGTCGGGAATCTCGGGGTAGAGCATCGCCAGGCGGCAGCCACGCGTGCCGAGCATCGGGTTCTGCTCGTGCAGCTTCTTCACCTGTCCCAGGACACGGCGGGCGTCCTCGATCTCGGCGGCCGGGGCATTGGTAAGCTCCAGCTTCTGCACCAGCAGGCTCTGGTCCACCAGGTTGGGCAGGAACTCGTGCAGCGGCGGGTCGAGCAGGCGCACGGTGACGGGCAGCCCCTTCATCGCGGTGAAGACACCCTCGAAGTCGGCCTGCTGCATCGGCAGGATCTTCTCCAGGGCGGCAGCGCGCTGCTCGGAGTTCTCCGCCGTGATCATCTCGCGCACGGCCGGCAGGCGGTCGGCACCGAAGAACATGTGCTCGGTGCGGCACAGGCCAATGCCCTCGGCACCCAGCTCACGGGCCTTGCTGGCGTCCTCGAAGGTCTCGGCATTGGCCCGCACGCCCATGGTGCGCACTTCGTCCGCCCAGCCGACGACCTTCTGGAAGTCCTCGTTGATCTGCGGCGGGATGAGCTCGAGGGCCTCGCCGAAGACCTCACCGGTGGAGCCGTTGAGGGTGACCACGTCGCCCTCGGCGAAGACCTTGTCACCGATGGTGAGGGTCTTGGCGACCGGGTCGATCTTGATCCCGGCGGCACCGGCGACGCACGGCTTGCCCATGCCGCGGGCCACGACGGCCGCGTGCGAGGTCATGCCGCCGTGGGCGGTGAGGATGCCCTGGCAGACCAGGACGCCGGCGATGTCGTCGGGGGTGGTCTCGAAGCGGACCAGGACGACGGGCTCATCCTTGCCACCGCGCTCGGCGGCGGTGTCGGCGTCGAAGACGACCTCACCGACGGCGGCGCCGGGGCTGGCCGGCAGGCCCTTGGCGATGGCCTTCTTGCCGTGGTTGGGGTCGATGGCGGGGTGCAGCAGCTGGTCCAGCTGGCCGGGCTCGATGCGGTTGAGGGCCTCGGTCTTGTCGATGACGCCCTCGTCGACCAGGTCGCTGGCCACCTTCAGCGCGGCGGCGGCGGTGCGCTTGCCGTTGCGGGTCTGCAGCAGGTAGAGCTTGCCATTCTCGATGGTGAACTCCATGTCCTGCATGTCCTTGTAGTGCGCCTCCATCTTCTTCATCGTGTCGATGAGCTGCGCATAGGCCTCGGGCAGGACGGCCTCCATCTCGGCCAGCGGCCGCGGGGTGCGGATGCCGGCCACGACGTCCTCGCCCTGGGCATTGACCAGGAACTCGCCGTAGAGCTCGCTGGCACCGGTGGAGGGATTGCGGGTGAAGCAGACGCCGGTGGCCGAGGTTTCACCGCGGTTGCCGAAGACCATCTGCATCACGTTGACGGCGGTGCCCAGCTCGGCGGAGATGCCATTGGCCTTGCGGTAGACGTCGGCGCGCGGGTTCTGCCAGCTGCGGAAGACGGCATTGATGGCGCGGTTGAGCTGCTCGACCGGATCGGTGGTCCAGTCGCCACCCAGGGCCTCGTTGCTGATCTTCTTGAACTCGTCGACGAGCTCCTTGAGGTCCTCGGCACTCAGGTCGGTGTCCTGCTCCACGCCCTTGCGCGACTTCATGTTGGTCAGGGCGTCCTCGTAGGCGTGGGCGTCGACGCCCTCCACGACCTCGCCGTACATCTGGATGAAGCGGCGGTAGCAGTCCCAGGCGAAGCGCTCGTTGCCGGACTCGGTGGCGACGGCCTGGACGGTCTCGTCGCTGATGCCCAGATTCAGGATCGTGTCCATCATGCCGGGCATCGAGACCACGGCGCCGGAGCGGACGCTGAGCAGCAGGGGGTTCTCCTTGCCGCCGAGCACCTTGCCGGTGCGCTCCTCGAGGCGCTTGAGGGCCTCGGCCACCTGCTCCTTGAGGCCCTCGGGCCAGGTGCCGCCCGACTTCATGGTCTCGACGCTGGCATTGGTGGTGACGGTGAAGGCATCGGGGACGGGGACCCCCACCCTGTGCATCTCGGCCACGCCGGCACCCTTGCCACCGAGCAGGGGCTTCATGGTGGCATCGCCCTCGTGCAGGTCGTAGATGTACTTCTCGCTCATGTGTGGAATCTCCTTTGGTTCCGCTACAGGTGCAGGCCTGATGACATGCCATCCGGCCCAGGGTCGGGTGGCTGGCACCCGGTCTTCAGTTGTGCCCGTCGCAGGGTGCGACGGGAGGTTCGTGGGTCGTGCCCGGTCACGGCCTGATCTTCAGGCTTCCTGCCGGTCTGCGCAGCTGGGCACCAGCCCGGCGGGCGCGGTCGTCGACGATGTCGATCACGCGCGCCGCGGCCTCCTCCAGCGCCAGTCCGGTGGTGTCGACGACGGGGCAGCCGAGGCGGCGCTGCACCTTGGTGATCTCGTCGAGCTCGTCGTAGATGCTTGCCAGGTCGGCATAGCCGTCCTTGGTCCCGAATCCACCCAAGCCCTTGACCCGCCGGTTGCGGATCTGGTTGAGCCGTTCGGCATCGATCGTCAGCCCGACGATCCGCCAGCGCTCCAGGCCCATCAGCTCCCGGGGCGGGGCGATGCCGGGCACCAGGGGGACGTTGACGGTGCGGTAGCCGCAATAGCCCAGGTAGATGCTCAACGGAGTCTTGCCCGAGCGGGAGGCGCCCACCAGGCAGATGTCGCACTCGCGCAGGGCCTCCGGGATGGCGCCGTCGTCATTGCGCACGGCGAACTCCATGGCGCTGATCCGCTCGAAGTAGTCGGCCTCGACCGCGACGGGGCGGCGCACCACCTCGTCGGCCTCGGCTCCGGTGGCCTGCTCGAAGGCTGCCAGGGTGCCACCGAGCAGGTCGGCGCTGGCGAGCTGGAGCTCGGCACAGGCGCCCGCGACCAGTTCGCGCATGTGCTCGTTGACCAGCGTGTAGAGCACCACGTGGCGCACCTCGGGCTGTTCGGTGACGGCGGAGCGCAGGTGGTCGAAGACGGTGAACAGTGCTTCCGGGGTGCTGATGCGCGGGTGGCGCACGATGGTGAAGGCGGTGTTGGTGAACTGGGCCTGGGCCGCGCGCGCCAGACGAGCCGCCGTCTCTCCTGTCGAGTCGGCGACCACGTGGATCTGCAGTGGCTCCATTGCCATGCCCACAACCTACAGCCTCGCACTGACGACACTGAACTGTGGGTGGCCCGGCACGATGCGGCGATCCGCCCCCTGTGCTGGGAGGATGGGCATGTGCTTGAGACCGACCCCGTTGACCTGCTGATCGCCGACGAATCGACCGACGTGACCGAGGGCGCCCGCGCCCGGCGCCTCGTCCTGCTGGACGCCCCCGCCCTGGTGGAGCGGGCGCGCGAGACCGCCGACGAGGTGGTGCTGTGGTGCGACGACCTGCGCGAACGCCAGGAGGTGCCCGAGGAGTTGCTCGCCGACAGCCTGCAGGAGGCACTGACCGGGGCCGACCTGGTCTGGATGCGCCTGCCCAAGGGACTCGGCGGGCTCGACGAGTACGCTGAGCTGATCGCCAACCATGCCGACCGGGATGTGCGGGTGGTGGCCGGTTCCCGGGTGAAGCACATGACCCTGAGCATGAACGAGGTGCTGCTGACGCACTTCGGGTCGGTCAACGCCTCCCTGGGCCGCCAGAAGTCGCGGGTGCTGCACGCCCGGCTGCCCTATGACAGCGAGCCCAGCTGGCCGCGCTCCAAGACCCACGCCGACCTGGGCGTCGAGTTGTGGGCCCACGGCAACACCTTCGCCGCGGCCAAGGTGGACCCGGGCACGAGGATGCTCGTGGACAACATCGGCAAGGTCGGAAAGCTGGTCGGCGGTTCGCCATCGGAGGCGGCCGTCGAGGGCGGGGCGCTCCAGGTGCTCGACCTGGGCTGCGGCAACGGCGTCCTGGCCACGCTGCTGGCCCGCCGCTTCCGCACCGCCCACGTGATGGCCAGCGACGTTGCCTGGTCGGCCGTGGAGGCCACCCGGCTGACCGCGAAGGCCAATGACGTGCGCGTTGACGTGCTGTGGCGCGACGGCCTGGGCGAGTTCGCCGACGACTCCCTCGACATCCTGGTCACCAATCCGCCCTTCCACGTCGGGCACGCGAAGGAGTCGGGGCCGGCACTGGAGATGTTCGCCGATGCCGCCCGCGTGCTGCGCAAGGGTGGCGAGCTGTGGTGCGTCTACAACTCGCACCTGCCCTGGCGTGCCCGCCTCAACGAGCTGGTGGGACAGACGACGATCATCGCGCAGAACCCGAAGTACACGCTGACCCGTACCGAGGTCCGCTGACCCCACCCCGGATTTCCCCCGGCTGATGCCGGGATAATCTGGGGTCATGGGCAGGAGGTCAGGCAACCGCGGGTGGATCCCGCAGCAGCACGGCGCATGGGCCATGCTCGTCGCCCCGCTGCTGGTGGGGCTCGTGGTGCGGTCGCGGGACGGACTGCCTGCCTGGGCCCTGCCTCTGGCCGCCACCTGGCTGCTGGGCTACTTCGCCTTCAACGCCTGCGGCCTGTGGCTCAAGGCCGCACCACGCCGGCGCGCCAGCCACCTGCCCGCCCTGCTGACCTGGACCGGCCTGGCCGCGCTGGCGGGCGTGGCGACGCTGTTGCTGGGAGGTTGGCCGCTGCTGTGGTGGGTGCCCTTCTTCTGCCCATTGCTCGGCACCGCACTGTGGCTCACCAGCCGCCGCCACGAGCGGGCGCTGCTCTCGGGCCTGTGCACCGTGCTGGCAGCCTGCCTGCTGGTGCCCATCCTGGAGTTCACCACGCCCCAGGCCGCCTGGGTCGCCTGGCCCCATCCGAGGCTGGCCGATGCGCTGGCCCTGTTCGGCTACTTCTTCGGCACCGTCTTCGTCGTCAAGACCCTCATCCGGGAGCGCGGCAAGCCCGGCTGGGTGGCGGCCTCGGTGGGCTGGCACGCAGTCTGGGTCCTGCTGGCGCTGGCAGGCCACCGCCACGGCCTTGCCGGCACGGCCTGGATCGTCTTCTTCGTCCTGTCGACGGCCAAGGCCTGGCTGCTGCCGTGGATCGGCCCGCGGCGCGACCGCACCATCCGGCCGGCCCAGGTGGGCCTCGTCGAGATCGCCTTCAGCCTGGCCGCGCTGGCCATCTGCCTGTGGTGAGGGCGCCGATCACTCGCAGCACCTAGTCTGTTGCCGTGCAGCAGACCGTCCGAATCGTCCTGACCGCTCCCGGTGAGATCCCCTCGGCCCTGTCCGAACTCGTCGTGGAGCAACTCACCGATGCCCACGATGTCGAGGGCCACCGCGCCGACTGGGGCCATGTCTTCAGCGCCACCGGTGTGCTCACCGAACTGGTGCGCACCCGTTCGTTGGTGCGCGGGGCCGCCAACCGCGTCGGCATCGACGCCGCGATCGTGCGCGAGCCGTTGGTCGACTCCGCCCCGAAGCTGCTGGTCATGGATGTCGACTCCACACTGATCACCTCCGAGGTGCTCGACGAGGTCGCCATCCATGCCGGCAGCGGCGAGAAGGTGGCCGAGATCACCGAGCGGGCCATGCGCGGCGAGCTGGATTTCGCCGCCGCCCTGCGCGAACGCGTCGCCACCCTGGCCGGGACGGACCCGTCGGTGCTCGACGAGGTCCGCTCCCGCATCGAGTTCAGCCAGGGCGCCCGCGAGCTGGTGGCGGCCGCCAAGCGGGCCGGGACGATGGTGGCGCTGGTCTCGGGTGGTTTCGCCGAGGTGGTGGAGCCGCTGGTCGAGGGTCTGGGCATCGACGACATCTCCGCCAACCGTTTCGAGGTGCGCGACGGGCGGCTCACGGGCCTGACCCGCGGCGAGGTGGTCGATCGTGCCGCCAAGCGCCGTCACCTGTTGCGCTGCTGCGAGCAGCTCGGCTGCGGGCCCGAGGAGGCGGTCGCGGTCGGCGACGGGGCCAATGACCTGGACATGCTGGCAGAGGCCGGGCTGGGCGTGGCCTACTGCGCCAAGCCGGTGGCGGCCACCCAGGCTCCGGCGACGATCAGCTTCCCGCGGCTCGACGCGGTGGGGGCCTTCCTGCGGCTGGGGTGATGGCACCATTGACCCGAGCACCGGCCTGACGAGCAGGGACCACACCGGGTCGCACACCCCGCGTCGCCGGAGGTCGCCTCGACCCAGGCTGGCTCCGCGTCGCTGGACCGGGGGCCCCTTCCGCAGGCTAGGCCAATGGTCATAGTCTTGCTCCACTGGTGCCCCAGCGGCGCCCCGGAAGCAAGGAAAGACCATGATCCGCACCACAGTCGGCGTTCTGGGCGCCGCGACCCTGATGTCCGTGGCGGTGAGCGCTGGTGCCCCGGCACATGCCGCCGGCAGCGTCACCGTGACAGCCTCCGGCTGCAACACCGTCAAGATCACCAACACGACGGCCACCACCCAGTACCTGTCCTTCGACGGCGGTGACTTCGCGGGCGCCAAGCGAGGGGTCACCACCACCTTGACCCTGCCAGGCGGCGAACACAGCTGGCTCGCCGCCAATGACACGGCAGACATGCCGACCGCCTCCGGCCAGGTGAGCGTCAAACCGTGCTCCGGCACGAAGCCCCGCCCCGTCGACGGCGACCAGAACGGCGACAGGCGTGCCGACGTCCTGGGCATCCAGGACAAGACCGGGACCCTGTACTACTACCGAATGAGGGCCACGGGACTGGCCGATGGCGTCAAGGCCGGCACCGGCTGGAACAACATGGTCTTCATGCAGCAGGTCAACGAGATCGAGGGCGCCGGAAGCCCGAACGTCCTGATCGCCGTCCGTAATGACGGCACCGTCTGGCGTTACGACAACCGGGGCTATGGACGGTTTGCCAACGGCCGCCAGATCGGCTCGGGCCTGAGCGGCTACGACAACTTCAGCATCACCCAGACCAACAACCTGCTCAGCTTCGGTGGCCACGCCCTGCTGGCACGCAAGGGTGACAACCTCTATGCCTTTGATCTCACGGCCACCAGTGTGGTCCGGTCCACCACCTCCGCCGAGGACCTGGTCACCGACGGCTGGGGCACCACCACGAAGACCATCGCCGTACGTGACTTCGATGGCGACCACTTCGGCGACATCGTCTCGATCCACAGCGACGGCACCATGTGGGCCGACATCATGAACCCACGCAGTACGGGTCCCGTCACCCGTCAGGTCGGCTCGGGCTGGGGTGCGATGCAGACCGTGACCTCTCCCGGATCCCTCAACGGGGACAAGTACAGCGACCTGGTCGCCCGCCGAAGTGACGGCAACCTGTACAAGTACCTCAACCAGGGTGGCCGTTGGGGCGCCGCCACGAAGATCGGCCAGAACTGGAACGGCATCCGGCTGCTCGCCTGATTGCACCGGGGAAGGGGGCTCCTCCCGTTCTCTGAGGAGCCCCCTTCCATGCCGGAACCACCTCTCCCGGAAGTGTGCCGCTCAGGGTAACCTGACGTGCACAGACCCTGACCGCCAGTGAAGGCGGCGCCCACGGGTGACAAAGGGGCCATGTCTTCAAGGAGGAAAAATGGCAGATCGGATCGCCAACGAGAAGTTCCGCAACAAGGTCATGTCGGCCGCCGATGCCGCCGCCCTGATCGAGCCCGGCAGCAAGATCGGCTTCGCCGGCTTCACCGGTTCGGGTTACCCGAAGGAATTCCCCGTCGCCCTGGCCGCACGCATCAAGGAGGAGCGCGCCAAGGGCAGCGACTTCCGCATCGACTCGTTCACCGGCGCCTCGACCGCCCCTGAGCTCGACGGCGAGCTGGCCGGCGCCGACGGCATCGGTTTCCGCACCCCCTACCAGTCCGACCCGGTCCTGCGGAACAAGATCAACGACGGTTCAACCTACTACTCGGACATCCACCTGAGCCACCTGGCCAACCAGCTGGCCTACGGCTTCTTCGGAGACCTGGACTACGCCGTCGTCGAGGCCACCCAGATCCTGGCCGACGGCTCCGTCGTGCCCTCCTCCTCGGTGGGCATGAACCGCACCTACCTGACGCTGGCCAAGAAGATCATCATCGAGGTCAACGAGTGGCAGTCCGAGGGCCTGTTCGGCATGCACGACATCTACTACGACATCGCCGAGCTGCCGCCGAACCGCAAGCCGCTGCCGATCGTCAAGCCGAGCGACCGCATCGGTGACAAGGTCTACACGATCGATCCCGAGAAGGTCGTCGCCGTCATCAAGACCAGCGGCCCCGACCGCAACTCGCCCTTCAAGCCGCTCGACGAGGACTCCAAGAAGATCGCCGGCTACCTGCTGGACTTCTTCGACTCCGAGGTGAAGGCCGGCCGCCTGGGGGAGCACCTGAACCCGCTGCAGTCGGGCGTGGGCAACATCGCCAATGCCGTGCTCGCCGGCCTGCTGGAGAGTGACTACGAGAACCTCACCTCCTACACCGAGGTGATCCAGGACGGCATGGTCGACCTGCTCGATTCCGGCAAGCTGACCGTCGCCTCGGCCACGGCCTTCTCGCTGTCGCCCGAGTACGCCGAGAAGATGAACGACAACGCCTCCGAGTACTCCAAGAAGATCATCCTGCGCCCGCAGGACGTCTCCAACCACCCCGAGGCCATCCGCCGCATGGGTGTCATCGCCTGCAACGGCATGATCGAGGCCGACATCTACGGCAACGTGAACTCCACCCACGTCATGGGCTCGCGCATGATGAACGGCATCGGCGGCTCGGGTGACTTCACCCGCAACGGCGCCTTCAGCGTCTTCGTCTCGCCGTCGACGGCCAAGGGTGGCGACATCTCGGCCATCGTCCCGATGGTCAACCACGTCGACCACACCGAGCATGACGTCAGCGTCATCATCACCGAGCAGGGCCTGGCCGACCTGCGCGGACTGGCCCCGCGCCAGCGCGCCAAGAAGATCATCGAGAACTGCGCCCACCCCGACTTCAAGGAGCAGCTGCTCGACTACTTCGAGCACGCCCAGACGGTCGCCAACGGCCAGCACACGCCGCACGACCTGACCAAGTCGCTGAGCTGGCACTCGAAGTTCCTGGCCGACGGAACCATGAAGGCCTGAACCTGATCAGCAGCTGGAGACACTAC
>NZ_JBHWOO010000235.1:0-7779 GCF_043424415.1 Luteococcus sp.
GGTGTCATGATCACGATGATCATGGCCCGCCCCTGGTGTCATTCGGGGTGCAGATGGAAGACGTTGGAGGGCGGGGGCAGCACGCTCCTCGCGCGATTGGTGGGCTGGCTCAGGAGCCGGAGACCTTGACGGTGTCACCCTCGACGGTGGCCACGGCCTTTCCGAGCCCACCCTGGGCGGGGCCGCCCAGCACCGACCCGTCGGCCGCGGAGAAGCGGGAATTGTGGCAGGTGCACACGATCTCGGACTTCTCCACGCGGGTGACGTCGCAGCCGGCATGCGGGCACATACGGGTGAAGGCCTTGAACTCACCGGCCGTGGGCTGCGAGACGACGAAGTTGGAGCCCTCGATGATCTTGGCGCTGCCGACAGGAACCTCCGAGGCCGGCACCTCGGCCGGGCCAGCGGTCTTCTCCTCGGGGCTCGAGCAGCCGGCGACGCCGACCGCACCGGAGGCGGCGCCAGCGGCCAGGCCAGCGGTCTTGAGGACGTCACGACGGGTGGGGCTCATGGGTACTCCTGGTCAGGTCTTGTCGACGGGGGCTCGTCTGGTGGCCCACGCTACCCGGTGGACCGGGAGCCCGCAGTGTGGCCCCGTCTCAGGCTTCGCGCAGGGTGACGACGTCCCCGTCGAGGGTGGCCATCGCGCCGCTGAGGCCGGTTTCGGCAGGGCCGGAGAGCACCGACCCGTCGGCGGCGGAGAAGCGGGCATCGTGGCAGGTGCACACGATCTCGGACTTCTCCACGCGGGTGACGTCGCAGCCGGCGTGCGGGCACAGCCTGTCGAAGGCCTTGAACTGTCCGGCGGTGGGCTGGGCCACGACGAAGCGGGAGTCCTCGACGATCACGGCACCCCCGACCGGCACCTCCGCGGCCTTGATGGTGGCAGGGCCGTCGGCGATGGTCTCGGGCGAGGAACAGCCAGCCAGGCCTGCGGCCCCGGTGGCTGCTCCGGCGGCGAGGCCAGCGGTCTTGAGGACGTCACGGCGGGTGGGACTCATGGCTACTCCTGGAGGTCGTGGTCCTGACAACCTATCCACCACCCCTGGCGTCGTCGGCAGGGGGCCTCGGGGTCAGCTGGCGGGCGGCCTCCCGACGAGATCGGGTCTGTCGGAGGCGCCTCCTAGACTGGCCGGCATGGCCGATCCGTCCACCTACCGCCCCAAGCCCGGCACGATCCCCACCGACCCGGGGGTCTACCGCTTCAGCGACGCCCACGGCCAAGTGATTTACGTCGGCAAGGCCAAGAACCTGCGCCAGCGGCTCAACTCCTACTTCGCCGACCCGGCCAACCTGCACTTCCGAACCCAGACGATGGTGCGCACCGCCGCCAAGGTGGAGTGGACGGTGGTGCAGAACGAGCTGGAGAGCCTCCAGCTCGAGTACACCTGGATCCAACAGTACGACCCTCGCTTCAACGTCAAGTACCGCGACGACAAGTCCTACCCGTGGCTGTGCATCACCTGGAGCGAGGAGTACCCGCGCGTCTTCGTCGGCCGCGGCGCCAAGAAGAAGGGCTACCGCTACTACGGCCCCTTCGCCCAGGCCGGGGCGATCCGCGAGACCGTCGACACCCTGCTGCACGTCTTCCCGATGCGTTCGTGCACCAATGGGGTCTTCCGCAATGCCGCCGCAGCCGGGCGGCCCTGCCTGCTGGGCTACATCGGCAAGTGCTCGGCCCCCTGCGTGGACAGGATCAGTCCCGAGGAGCACCGCGAGATCGTCTCCGACTTCTGCAGTTTCATGGCGGGCCAGACCGGCCAGTTGCTGCGCCGCATCGAGGCGGACATGAAGCAGGCCTCCCGCGAGCTCGAGTTCGAGAAGGCTGCAGTGTTGCGCGACTCGCTGGAGGCACTGCGGCAGGCCAGTGAGCGCAATGCCATCGTGCTCGACGACGGTACCGATGCCGACGTGATCGCGCTGGCCGAGGACCCCCTCGAGGTGGCGGTGCACATCTTCAACGTCCGCCAGGGCCGGGTACGGGGTGAGCGCGGCTGGGTGGCGGACCGGGCCGACGACGCCGACACCGCGGAGCTGGTGGAGCAGTTCCTGCTGCAGATCTATGCCGACGAGAAGGCCGCCGACACCGAGACCGCCTCGGCGATCCCGCGCGAGGTACTGGTTCCGGTGATGCCGGCCTCCGGCGAGGCGATGGCCCAGCTGCTGTCCGAGCAGCGCCACGCCAAGGTGAACCTGCACGTGCCCCAGCGCGGGGACAAGCGGGTGCTGATGGAGACCGTCGCCAAGAATGCCACCGAGGGCCTGCAGCAGCACAAGATGAAGCGGGCCAGCGACCTGTCGACCCGCAGCCGTGCGTTGGAGCAGATCCAGGACCTGCTGGAGCTGCCCACCGTGCCGCTGCGTCTGGAGTGCTATGACATCTCCCACCTGCAGGGCACCGAGGTGGTCGGCTCGATGGTGGTCTTCGAGGACGGGCTGCCCCGCAAGAGCGAGTACCGCCGTTTCGTGATCAGGAGCTTCGAGGGCTCCGACGACCTGCGCGCCATGAAGGAGGTGCTCACCCGGCGCTTCCGCCGCTTGCTGGACGACCGGGCGAGCATGAGCGCCGAGGCTGAGGGGGGTCCGGTGCTGATCGACGCCACCACCGGGGCGCCCCGCAAGTTCGCCTATGCCCCTCAGCTTGTGGTGGTCGACGGCGGCCAGCCCCAGGTGGAGGCCGCGGCCGAGGTGTTGGAGGAGCTGGGGCTGGCCGGCGAGATCGCCCTGTGCGGGCTGGCCAAGCGGCTGGAGGAGGTGTGGATGCCGGGGGAGGAGTATCCGCTGATCCTGCCGCGCACCTCCGAGGGGCTCTACCTGTTGCAGCGGCTGCGCGACGAGGCGCACCGTTTCGCCATCACGCACCACCGTGGCCGGCGCAGCAAGGCGATGGTGGAGTCGGTGCTGGACGACGTGCCCGGCCTTGGCGAAACCCGGCGCAAGGCGCTGCTCAAGCACTTCGGCTCCCTGCGCAAGCTGCGCTCGGCCAGCGAGGAGGAGATCGCGATGGTGCCCGGCTTCGGCCCCAAGCTGGCCGGCCAGGTGGCCTCGGCGTTGCGGGCCGAGGAGCCCGGCGAGCAGGTCAACATGACCACTGGCGAGGTGCTGCCGGCCTGAGTGCCCCGCGACCCCCCCCGGACCGATCGCTGGATGGGCGTCGGTACCGGACTGGCAAGGGTGGCCACGGTGACAAGGCAGCCGCGGCTTTCGCCGTGCTCGGCCATAATGGGGCCATGAGCCCCCAGAGCAGTCCTCGCGTCGTCGTCATCACCGGCATGTCCGGCGCCGGGCGCCGCACGGCCGCCCATGCGATGGAGGACCTCGGTTGGTATGTCGTGGACAACCTCCCGCCGTCCCTGTTGCCCAACCTCGTCGACCTGGCGAGGGACAAGCAGATCGAGAAGCTGGGCGTCGTGCTCGACGTGCGCAGCCGCACCCTGTTCGACCAGCTCGGCGCGGTCTTCGCCGACCTCGGCGAGCAGGGCGTGGACATCGAGATCCTCTACCTCGAGGCCGACGATGCCGTCATCGTGCAGCGCCAGGAGTCGATCCGCCGCCCGCTGCCGCTGCAGGGCGACGGCCGCCTGCTGGACGGGGTGGAGAAGGAACGCGCGATGCTGTCGACGCTGCGCGCCTCGGCCGACATCGTCATCGACACCTCCAACATCAACGTGCACCAGCTCGGGGCACGCGTGGCGCACTCCTATGGCGGGGACGACGGCGACCGGATCCGTGCTGCGGTGATGAGTTTCGGCTTCAAGAACGGCGTGCCGCTGGATTCCGACCTGGTGCTCGACGTGCGCTTCCTGCCCAATCCCCACTGGGTTCCCGAGCTGCGGCCCCAGACCGGCCTGTCCGAGGCGGTCAGCGGCTATGTGCTGGCCCAGCCCGGGGCCGAGGAATTCCTGGACCAGCTCGAGGGGCTCTTCGCGACGATGGCTCCCGGCTATGTGCGGGAGGGCAAGCGCCAGGTGACCATCGCCATCGGCTGCACCGGAGGCAAGCACCGCTCCACGGCGATGAGCGAGGCCTTCGGTGCCCGCCTGCGCGCCCGGGGCATCCCGGTGACGGTGATGCACCGCGACCTGGGCAAGGAGTGAGCCGATGAGTCGATCCGATCGACCGGCGGTCACCGCGCTGGGTGGCGGCCATGGCCTGTCGGCGAGCCTGAGCGCCCTGCGCCGGGTGACCGACCGGCTCACCGCGGTGGTCACCGTCGCCGACGACGGGGGCTCCTCGGGCCGGTTGCGCGGCGAGTTCGACTGCCTGCCCCCCGGTGACCTGCGGATGGCCCTGGCCGCGCTGTGTGGCGACGACCACGACGGCCGGCTGTGGGCCGACGTCCTGCAGTCGCGCTTCACCGGGGACGGGCCCCTGGCCGGGCACGCGGTGGGCAACCTGCTCATCGCCGGACTGTGGCAGCACCTGGACGATCCGGTCGAGGGGCTGGACCGGGTGGGCCAGCTGCTGCGCACCCGGGGGCGGGTGCTGCCGATGTCACTGACCCCCCTCACCATCGCCGCCGAGGTGATCGGCCTTGATCCGCTGCGTCCCGACGAGATGTGCACCCTGGCGGGTCAGGCGACGGTGGCCAAGACGCGCGCCCAAGTGCAGAAGATCCGGCTCGAGCCGGCCGATGCGCCCGCCTGTCCGGACGCCCTGGCCGCCATCGAGCAGAGCGACTACATCGTGCTCGGCCCGGGCTCGTGGTTCACCTCCGTGCTGCCGCACCTGCTGGTCGACGAGCTGGCCACGGCCATTGCCGGTGCGCGCGGGAGGCGGATCCTGACGCTGAACATCGCACCCGCGGACGAGACCGACGGTTTCAGTGCCTCGCGCCACATCGAGTTGGTCGCCGAGCATGCGCCGAGCCTTCGCCTGGATGTCGTGGTGG
This sequence comes from Luteococcus sp., assembly GCF_043424415.1. NCBI lineage: Bacteria > Bacillati > Actinomycetota > Actinomycetes > Propionibacteriales > Propionibacteriaceae > Luteococcus > Luteococcus sp. The sequence goes on from NZ_JBHWOO010000235.1 coordinate 4,892, forward strand.
CCGACCAGAGCTTCGCCGACGAACACCTGGACACCTTCGTCCGCTCCCTGGGGGCGGAGCTGGTGGTCGCCGACGTGGCGATGCGCGACGGGACGCCGCGCCACGACCCCTTGCGGCTGGCCTCGGTCTATGCGGACCTGATGGGGGAGTGAGCTGTCCCCAGCTGCCCGGGGCCCGTCCACCGGTGGTCGCGCGCCGAGGGCGCGATCATGGTTGAATCACCCCCGTGTCGCGGGCCTCGTCGTGCAGGCGGTGTCCGGCCTCGGGGGAGGCAGCTGGATCGCGGGGGCGACTGTCGTGCCCGCTGAACGCAGTCGTGCCCGCTGGACGGGCAGAGGAAGGACATCCCCATGGCCATGACCCCCCAGGTGAAGGCGGAGCTTGCCACCATTCGCGTCAGCAAGCCGTGCTGTCGCCGCGCCGAGGTGGCCAGCATGCTGCGCTTCGGCGGGGGCCTGCACATCGTCAGCGGCAGGATCGTCGTCGAGGCCGAGTTCGACACCGGTGCCGCGGCCCGTCGGCTGCGCACCGTCATCCAGGAGCTCTACGGGCTGACCGCCGAGATGATCATGGTCAACGCGTCCGGGATCCGTCGCCAGACGCGCTACACCCTCCGCCTGGTGCAGGGTGCCGACGACCTGGCGCGGCAGACCGGCCTGACCGACTCCCACGGCCGCCCGGTGCGCGGCCTGCCGTCGATCATCGTCGGTGGCGGCACCTGCTGCCAGATGGCGGCCTGGCGTGGCGCCTTCCTGGCCCACGGCTCGCTGACCGAGCCGGGCCGGTCCATGTCGCTGGAGGTCACCTGTCCCGGCTCCGAGGCGGCCCTGGCGCTGGTCGGGGCGGCCCGTCGCCTCCAGGTCACGGCCAAGGCCCGTGAGGTGCGCGGCGTCGACCGTGTGGTGGTGCGGGACGGGAACGCGATCGCCGCGATGCTCACCCGGCTGGGGGCCCACGAGAGCCTGCTGGTCTGGGAGGAGCGCCGGATGCGTCGCGAGGTGAGGGCCTCGGCCAACCGGCTGGCCAATTTCGACGATGCCAACCTGCGCCGCTCGGCGCGCGCCGCGGTCGCCGCTGGTGCCCGGGTGGAGCGTGCCCTGGAGATCCTGGGTGACGACGTGCCCGACCACCTGCGCACCGCGGGCCTGCTGCGCCTGGAGCACCGCAATGCCAGCCTCGAGGAGCTGGGTCAGCTGCACGTGCCTCCGTTGACCAAGGATGCCGTCGCGGGCCGGATCCGTCGCCTGCTGGCCACCGCCGACAAGCGGGCCCACGAGCTGGGCATCCCCGGTACCGAGGCGGGCCTGCACGGGGCCGGGGCGGGCCCGGGCGGGGGCGACCAGGGCTGAGGGGCGCACGATGCCCCCGAACGGGTCATTGCCGGCGCCGGCAGGCCGCTGTTCGCGTGACGCTGATACCACTGACTGTTGCGGTCTGGTCAAGCGGCATCAGGCGCGGTTCGATAGACTCGGGGTGTCCGAACACGTCGCAGCACGTGTGTGCAGCGACACTGATATCTCGAAGGAGATAACGCATGACCGTCAAGGTTGGAATCAACGGCTTCGGCCGCATCGGCCGCAACTACTTCCGTGCCCTCATCGAGCAGGGTGCCGACATCGAGGTCGTTGCCGTCAACGACCTGACCGACAACAAGACCCTCGCCCACCTGCTGAAGTACGACTCCCTCATGGGCCGCTTCTCCGGTGAGGTCAGCTACGACGACGAGTACATCACCGTTGACGGCAAGAAGATCAAGGCCCTGGCCGAGCGCGATCCCAAGAACCTGCCCTGGGGCGACCTGGGCGTCGACGTGGTCATCGAGTCCACCGGCTTCTTCACCGACGGCGAGACGGCCAAGGCCCACATCGAGGCCGGCGCCAAGAAGGTCATCATCTCCGCCCCCGGCAAGAACGTGGACGGTACCTTCGTGATGGGCGTCAACGACGGCGACTACACCAACGAGATGAACATCATCTCCAACGCCTCCTGCACCACCAACTGCCTTGCCCCGCTGGCCAAGGTGCTGAACGACAAGTTCGGTATCGAGCGCGGCATCATGACCACCATCCACAGCTACACCGGTGACCAGCGCCTGCTCGACGCCCCGCACAGCGACCTGCGTCGCGCCCGCGCCGCCGCGCTGAACATGATCCCCACCAAGACCGGCGCCGCCCAGGCCGTCGCCCTGGTGATCCCGGAGCTCAAGGGCAAGTTCGACGGTCTGGCCGTCCGCGTCCCCACCCCCACCGGCTCGCTGACCGACCTGACCTTCGAGGCTTCGAAGGAGGTCACCGTCGACGAGATCAAGGCTGCCGTCAAGGAGGCCGCCGAGGGTGAACTCAAGGGTGTCCTGAAGTACACCGAGGACCCGATCGTCTCCTCCGACATTGTCGGCGACCCGCACACCAGCATCTTCGACGCCAATGAGACCAAGGTCATCGGCAAACTGGTCAAGGTCCTGTCCTGGTACGACAACGAGTGGGGCTACTCCAACTCGCTGGTCCGCCTGACCGCCCTGGTCGGCTCCAAGCTGGCCTGATCTCCCGATCAAACCGTGTGACGGGGTGGGACGCTCCGGCGTCCCACCCCGTTTCCACACCCGCAACACCTGCTGCGTAATTCCGGGGCGAAGCCGCCCCACCATTCCCAACGGAAGGATTGACGTGAAGTCGATCAAGGATCTTGGCGATCTGAAGGGCAAGCGGGTAGTCATCCGCTGCGATTTCAACGTGCCGCTGGATGGCGACACCATCACCGACGACGGCCGCATCAAGGCCGCGCTGCCCACCCTCAACGAGCTGCGTGGGGCCGGCGCCCGCGTCGTCGTGCTGGCCCACCTGGGCCGCCCCAAGGGTGAGGTCAACCCCAAGTACTCCCTGGCGCCCGTC
>NZ_JBHWOO010000236.1:0-4971 GCF_043424415.1 Luteococcus sp.
GGTGTGCGCGGCCGCCGAGGGCCGCGCCGCCCTGCTGGCCGCCCGGGCCCGGGCGGTGGTCGCCGAGGCCGCCGAGGAGGTCCTTCGCCAGGTGGGCCACGGTAGCGGCCCGGCGCCGCTGGCCATGGATCCCGAGCACGCCGCGCGGGTTGCCGACCTCACCCTCTACATCCGCCAGCACCACGCCGAGCGTGATCTGGCCGCCATCGGACGCCAGCTCCTCGAGGCCAGGAGTCACGGAGACGGAGATGGCTGATCCCGTCAAGGAAGCACCGGTCTTCACCCATGAAGAACACGGAACCCGTGAGGACGAGTGGTTCTCCGACCCGGTGTGGGGGAAGGTTGCCGCCGTCACCGTTGACGAGCTGCCGCTGGACGGCATCGAGCAGCTTCTGGTGCTCGCTGCGCATCCCGACGACGAGACGATCGGCGCCGGAGCCACCATCGCCGCCGTGGCCGCCAGGGGCCTCGAGGTCCATTTCCTGCTCGCCACCCTCGGCGAGAGGTCCCACCCCGACTCGCCCGTCTGGTCCAGCGAAGACCTCGCCGCCCAGCGGCGTGCCGAGTGGGAGGCCGCCACCGCCGCGCTGGCCGGCGCCTCGGTGCGGCGCACCCTGCTCGGGCTGCCCGACGGGCAGGTCGCCGACCACGAGGAGGCCCTCCTCGACGCGGTGCTCGAGCACCTTCGCCCCGGCACCCTGCTGCTGGCGCCCTGGACCGAGGACGGACACCCCGACCACGATGCCGTCGGGCGCGTCGCCCGCGAGGCCGCCCGTCGCAACGGCGCCAGTGGCATCAGCACCGCCTGCCTGCACTACCCCGTCTGGTGGTGGCACTGGAACCGGCCCGAGCTGGTGCGCGAGCACCTCACCACCGCGGCCGTGCTCGTCGAGCCGGGGCCCGATGCGGTGCGCGCGAAGCACCGCGCCCTGGAGCTCTACCCCTCGCAGCAGACCGGGCTCGGCCCGGGAGCCCACCACGGGCCGGTCGTCACGCCAGAGGTGGTCGCGCGGGCCCGTCGGGCCTTCGAGGTCTTCTTCGGCAGCTGGCGTCCCACGCCGGGCGACGAGGCGTCACGAGCCGGCACCTTCGACGAGATGTACGAGGCCGGCGACGACCCGTGGGGCTGGGAGGAGTCCTGGTACGAGCGCCGCCGCCGTGCGCTGGTGCTGGGGATTCTGCGCCGTCCCGAGTACCGACACGTGCTCGAACTGGGCTGCGGGACAGGCCTGCTCACCGCCGAGCTGGTTCGCCGCTCCGAGGCCGTGACCGCGCTCGACGTCAGTGGAAGGGCGCTGGAGGTGGCCCATCGCCGGGGGATCGAGGGCGTCGACTGGGTGCATGCCGCCGTCCCCGACGGGCTCCCCGAGGGTCGCTTCGACTGTGTCGTCATCTCGGAGCTGGGCTACTTCCTGCGCCCCAGCGAGCTGTTGGCCCTGGTCCGCACGGTCCGCGACCGGATGACGGATGATGCCGAGCTGGTGCTGGCCGACTGGCGACACCCCACACAGGGGATCCCGCTCGATGGCCCGCTGGTGCACGAGCTGGTCGACGCCGTCGTCGGACTTCCCCGCTGGGCCCGCTATGAGGATCCGGATGTGCTGGTGGAGGCGTGGTCCAGCGCCGAGTCTCCCGCGACGGCCGAGGGCCTCGTGTGAGCCCAGCGCACGGGGCCGGCGGACCGCTGGTGGTGGTCGCGATTCCTGCCCACGACGAGCAGGAGCTGCTGGGGCGCTGCCTGGAGTCGGTGGCCCGCGCCCGGGAGCTGCTCCTGATCGAACGGCCCGATGCCCGCTGCCGGGTGGTGGTCTGTGCGGATGCCTGCACCGACCAGACCGCGGAGGTGGCGCGCAGCCGGGGGGTGGCCGTGGTGGAGTCGACGGCCAGGGCCGTGGGGGCCGCCCGGGACGCGGCCGTCGCGGAGGGGCTGCGGCTGCTCGACGGCGTGGGGTGGCCCGCCGACGAGGTGTGGTTGGCCACCACCGATGCCGATTCGCAGGTGCCGGGGCACTGGATCACCAGCCAGCTCGCGATGGCGGCTGCGGGTGCGCAGGTGGTGGTGGGCACCGTGGAGCCCGACGGTGGCGAGCTGCCGATGCTGTCGGCCTGGTGGCAGCGCCATGAGCTGGGGGAGGGGCACGGTCACGTCCACGGCGCCAACCTGGGCCTGTGGGTCAGCGTCTGGCGGATGGTCGGTGGCTTCGGGCAGCTGCGCACCCACGAGGACGTGCTGCTGGTGGAGCGTTGTCGCGCCGCCGGGGTGGAGGTGCGCGCCACCGATGCCCACCGGGTGCTCACCTCGAGCCGCCGCGACAACCGTGTCCCGGGCGGTTTCGGGGGATTCCTGCGCGAGCTCACCGACGGCCTGGACTGAATTGGACTCGGCTGAGTCAGCCCCGGCTGGGCCGTCCTCGACGGGAACTCAGGCGACGCGTGCGGCGCGATCGATCTCCAGCTCGCGGCGACGGGTGCGGGCCAGCAGCAGCACTCGGATCTGTTCGGGGGCCAGGCCCTCGTTCTCGCTGTAGATGCGTGCCTGGAACTGCCAGTAGTTCTTGCCCTCGCGGCGGCACAGCAGCACCGGCTCGTGGCGCTGGCGCTCCTCGTGGGCAGCCCGCTGCGCCTGGGTCCAGCGGGTCAGCTCGAAGGTCTTGCAGCCCAGGTGCATCGTCAGGGTGCCGCGCCCGAAGATCGCCCTGCGATAGGTCAGGCGGGCATTCTCGACGGCGCGCATACTCATGCCCTGTTCATATCCCGACAATTAACCGATCGGCCCCGTGCAGGCCGGAGGTTCACCAGTCCTTCAGCTACCGTCCCACTGGCTGGGATTCCTGCGTCGCCACGAGCCGGATGAGCTCCAGGACCAGCCGGTGGCTGGCCTCGAAACTGGCCATTGGCAGGAACTCGTGGATCGAGTGGAAGTTGTGGGCGCCGGTGAAGAAGTTGGGGGTCAGGATGCCCTGCCGGCTCAGCCAGGAGCCGTCGGTGCCGCCCCTCATCGCCAGTGGCTTCGGCGTGAGTCCGAGCGAGTCCATGGCCTGCAGCATCAGGTCGATGCCCGCGCGATTGGCGTCGGTGACGGCGTCATTGATGTTGCCGTAGACGTCGCTGGTCTCCAGGGTGATCGTCACCCGGGGGTGCTCGGTGCGGGCCTTCTCGACCGCCTCGGCGATGGCCCGCTTGCGCTGCTCGAAGCGCTCCAGGCCGTGGTCGCGGATGTTGAGCTGCAGCGTGCAGCTGGACTGGTTGCCGTCCACGTCGGTGACCCACACGTAGCCGTCGGTGCCGGCGGTGTGCTCGGGCGTTTCCAGCCGGTCGAACTGGGCGACGATGTCATGTGCCACCAGGATGGGATTCACCAGCACACCCTTGGCGCTCATCGGGTGGGCGCTGACACCCTGGACGCGGATCGTGGCCTCGGCGGCATTGAAGGTCTGCCACACCGCCTCGCCGATCTCGCAGGAGTCCAGCGTCCAGGCGTGGTCGACGGGGAAGCGTTGCAGGTCGAGGGTCCGGACCCCGCGAAGCCCGATCTCCTCATCGGGGACGATCGCCAGGTGGACGTCTCCGTGGACGGCCGTCGGGTCGTCGAGCAGGCGGACGACGGCCTCCATCACCGAGGCAATCCCGGCCTTGTCGTCGGCGCCCAGCACGCTCGTGCCGTCGGTGACCAGCAGCCGGTCACCGAGGTACGGCAACAGTTCGGGGTGCTCGTCGGGGCGCAGCCAGAGGTCCAGCTCCTCATTGAGGCAGATGTTGGAGCCGTCGAAGTCCACCAGTCGGGCGTGCACCTCGGGGGACAGGTCCACGTCGACCGTGTCCAGGTGGACACAGAAGCCCACGGCGGGGACGGGTGCGTGGCCGTCGGGCAGCCGGGCGGGGATGCGGGCGGTGAGCACCGCGGTCGGTGACAGGTGCACGTCCTGGGCGCCGGCCGTCCGCAGCTCGTCGGCCAGCAGCCCGGCCAGCTCCCGCTGCCCAGGCGAAGTGGGCACGGTGGTCTGCGAGGCGTCCGACTGCGAGCTGATCGCGCTGTAGCGCAGGAATCGGGTGGCCAGGGCGGTCTGGGTGGGGTTCATCGGTGGCACGGCTCCTCCTGTGGACGCGTCCAGCCTAGTGAGGCGTGGCAGGCTGGCGTCATGGACATCGCCGTCATCGGATCGAACATGGTCGACCTGGTCACCTACACCGCCCGGATGCCCCAGATCGGGGAGACGCTGGCGGGCAGTGACTTCGTGATGGGCTGTGGCGGCAAGGGCGCCAATCAGGCCGTCGCCGCGAGCCGGTTGGGCGCGTCGGTGTTGATGCTCACGCGGGTGGGCGATGACGTCTTCGCCGAGAACACCGTGCGCAACTTCCGTGACAACGGCATCGACACCTCGCACGTGCTGTCGACACCGGGACCGTCCGGGGTGGCCCCGGTCTTCGTCGACGAGCAGGGCCGCAATTCCATCGTCATCGTCAAGGGCGCCAATGACCTGCTCACCCCCGCCGACGTGGACGCGGCCCGCGACGACATCGCCCGGTGCAAGGTGATCGTGCTGCAGCTGGAGGTGCCGTTGGAGACGGTCCACCACGCAGTTGGCCTTGGTCGGGAACTGGCAATCCCGGTGCTGCTGAACCCGGCGCCGGCCTCGCCGGAGCTGGATCACTTGCGGATCCTTGGTGTGGACTGGTTCGTCCCCAACGAGTCGGAGCTGGCGCTGCTCACCGGCGCTCCTGTCGAGACCGTCGAGGAGATCACCGCGGCCGCCGAAGGCCTGGTGGTGGAGGGAATGCGCAATGTGGTGGTGACCCTGGGGGAGCGCGGCGTGCTCTGGGCCTCGGCCTCGGGCGTGCAGCATGTCGAGCCCGTGCAGGTGGAGGCGGTCGACTCAACCGGTGCCGGGGATGCCTTCATCGGCTGCTTCGCCCACGGCCTGGTCGCCGGGCTGGAGCCGCTGGAGGCCTTGCGGCGCGCCAATGCCTATG
>NZ_JBHWOO010000237.1:0-15881 GCF_043424415.1 Luteococcus sp.
CCGACGGCCAGCAGGATCGCGGCCTGGCCGAGCGAGTCACCCAGCACATAGCGTCGCGAGGCACCCATGGCGCGCAGCACCGCGATGTCGCGGGTGCGCTGGATCGTCCACACGCTGAGGAAGGCGACCACCACCAGGGCGGTGATGCCGTACAGGAAAGCCTGGATCATCACCAGCGAACCTCGCTCGGAGGCGTAGCCCGGGAGGGCATCCAGCATGGCCTTGCCGCTGACCGGCTCGAGTCCCGCCACCGCAGCACCTGGCATGTCGGTGCCGGTGGGGACGAGCATGGCGGTGGCCTGCCCCTTGGGGGCGTGGGCCAGCTGGTTGGCGGTGGTCGTCGTCGTCCACGCGACGGCCGCGTGCGAGTACCAGTGGGTGGCCTCGGTGCCGGCCACCGTCAGTGGGTTGCCATTGAGTTCCACCCGGTTGCCCACGGTGACGCCCTCGGTGACCTCCTCGGGCAGCAGCACCTGTCCGTCGGCAAGGCGCAGTCCCATGGAGCGGGCCGTGGCGCCCCGGGGATCGAGGCCCATCACGGCGACCTGGGCGGTGCGTCCATCCACCTGCATCCGGGCGCGAGTGACGACGAATGGTTCGGAGCCGGGCACGGCCTTCCGCACCCGATCGGCCGTGGACGCCTCGACGGCCGAGTCGGCCCAGCCGAGCTGGTCCCCGCTGGGGGCCAGCAGCGCGCCCTGCACGGGAAGCGACTCCAGGGCCGAGGTGCTCTGCTGGCCCAATCCGCGGGTCAGCGCGGACAGCACCACCAGCAGCAGGGTCACCAGAGCGACCACGCCGGTCATCAACAGGAAGCGGCCCTTGGCGAAGCGGATGTCACGAAGTGCGAGGAACATGTCATCCATTCCATCCGCACAAGGCCTCGTACCCATCGCCCATGGCCCGCACCCGTCGGAACCGAAGGGGGGAGCGTGGAGTCATCCTTTTGGATGATCGGCGCCCCGACGGGGCTGGGCAGTCCTGGTTCACCCGGCCTTCCGCCTACTGTTGGAGCCATGGGCCAGATGACCACAACCGCTCGCAGCGCCCGCCGGCTCAGCACCATGGTGCGTCATTCCAGCCATCTCTTCTTCGGGCTGCTCTGGGTGGTGGCGATGGCCACCCACCTGCGCCGCCATGACGGGCCTGCCGCCACCCTGCTCGGCGGTGCGTTGCTGGTCACCTACCTGGGCGGCCTGTTGGTGCAGTCCCGCCGACCGGACCATGCCCGACGACCACTGCTCGGACGGTTGTGGGTGCTGGCCCTGGCGCTGTTGTGGGCTGCGGCATCGGCCGTCTCGGGAGCCTGGGTCTGGCTGGTCTTCCCGATCTTCTTCCTCGTCCTGTTCATCTGGCCGAGCCCCACCTGCTGGCTGCTGTTGGCCGGGCTGACCCTGTGGGCGGGGCTGTCACCCCTGACGCGTGGGGAGGGCCTCGCCGTCGGCAAGCTGTTGGGCCCGGCACTGGGGGCGGGCGCCGCAGTCATCGCCTGGACGATCGGCCGCCAACTGCACCGTGATGCCCTGGCCCAGCAGCAGCTGGCCGAACAGGTGCTGCAGGCCCAGGACGAGCTGCTGGCCACCGAGAAGGCCCGTGCCCGCGCCGTCGAACGCGAAGGCCTGGCCCGTGACCTGCACGACACCCTGGCGCAGGGACTCAACTCCATCGTCATGCTGTCCCGCTCGGCCGCCGCCGAGCACCCAGAGGCCGGCGGGCAGCTGGCCGTGATCGAACAGACTGCCCGCGAGAACCTGGTCCAGGCCCGCCAGTTGGTGCACCGCCTCACCCGGGAGGAGAGCCGCGACCTGCGCGAGGCCCTCACCGAGCTCGTCGAGGCCACCGCCCGTCGCGAGCGGGCCATCGGGTCCGGACTGGAGGTGCGGCTGTCGGTCAGCGGCGACGAGGGACCCGTCGGCCCCGAGGTGCAGCAGGTCGTGGTGATGGCCACCCGTTCCCTGCTCGCCAATGTCGTCCAGCACGCCCAGGCGCGCACCTGTGTGGTCAGCCTTGCCTGGTTCGACGATGCGCTCGCCCTCGACGTCGTTGACAACGGTGTCGGTCTGGCGACCGACCACGCCGACCGCTTCGGGCTGTCGGCGTTGCGTTCCCGCGTCGAGACCGTCCGCGGCACCATCTCGGTGGAGTCGGAGCCGGGTGGCGGTACCTGCGTCGGGCTGCACCTACCCCTCTCTCGTCCCGCCCATGGCAAGGAGCTGTGATGACACCCCCCGTTCGCGTCCTGGTCTGTGACGACCATCCGATCGTCCGCTCCGGGCTGATCGGTCTGCTCGAGCAGGAGCCGCGGCTTGAGGTCGTCGGCCAGGCAGGCACCTCCGCCGAGTGCCTGCGGTGGGTCAACGAGATCGTCACCACCGGTGGGGGAGTCGACGTCGTCCTGATGGACCTGAACCTTGGCGAGGGCCCCGACGGGATCCACGCCACCCGGGAGCTGACGAAGCGCGGGGTGCCGGTGCTGGTGGTGACCACCTTCGACTCTGAGGCCGACATCCTCGATGCGCTGGAGGCCGGTGCGCGGGGATATGTGCTCAAGGACGTGCCCACCGATACCCTGGTCGCGGCGGTGCTGGACGCGGCGGCCGGCCGCACCGTGCTGTCGCCCGAGGTGCAGCAGCGGCTGGTGGAGCGCACCATGCGCCCGTCCACCACCGTCAGTTCCCGCGAGATCGAGATCCTGCAGCAGGTGGCCACCGGCGCCGGCAACCGGGAGATCGCCAAGGCCCTGTTCATCAGCGAGTCGACGGTCAAGACCCACCTGGCGCACCTGTTCGGAAAGCTCGGGGTCGACAACCGGACGGCGCTGGTGGCGCGGGCGAGGGAACGCCGTCTGATCCGGTGAAGGACCCGGGCAGGTGGAGGCTGGGGCAAGACCTGGCAAGTCGCCTCATCCGCACCCGCAGACGGTGTCAAATGGCGTGGTTCGTCAGGCTGGACGTCGGGTGCCGGCACTGGTGCCGCACACCGTCCACCCTGTTCTCCTCACGCGACAAGGTGGTTCGTCATGGCTGTGCTCGACTGGGTCGTGGTCGGCTTGTTCTTCGCGCTGATGATCGGCATCGGCATCTGGTCGCGACGCAAGAGCTCCGACTCCGGGGACTTCTTCGTCGGCGGCGGCAATGTGCCATGGTGGCTGTCGGGTGTCTCGCACCATGTCAGCGGCCACTCCGGTGTCGTCTTCGTCGCCTATGCCGCCATCGCCTACAACCTCGGCTTCACCATGTACGTCTGGTGGGCGCTGGTGATCGCCTTCGCCACCCTGATCGGCGCCAAGGTCTTCGCCCCGCGCTGGCCGCGCCTTCGCCAGACGCTCGGCATCCAGTCGCCCACCGAGTACCTGAGGATGCGCTACGGACTGCCCGCCCAGCAGACCATCGCCTGGCTGGGAGTGCTGATGAAGCTGGTCGACATCGGCGCCAAGTGGGCCTCGATCGGCGTGCTGATGAACGGCTTCACCGGCCTGCCCGTCTGGCAGGGCATCATCCTGTCCGGCGCGGTCAGCATGATCTACATCACCATCGGCGGGCTGTGGGCCGACCTGCTCACCGACTTCGTGCAGTTCGGCGTGCAGCTGGTGGCCGGCATCGTGATCCTCGTCGGTGTGGGCCATGCCCTGAGCGCACGCGGGCTGAACTACGTCAGCATGTGGGGCGAGCTTGACCGCATCCAGCCCGACTTCTCCAGCCCCTTCGCCGGCAAGTACACGATGCTGTGGGCGGCGCTCTACCTGTTCGCCAAGACCTTCGAGTACAACGGCGGCAACTGGAACCTGGCCGCCCGGTTCATCTCCACCTCCTCCGGCTCCGAGGCGCGCAAGGCCGAGCTGCTCAGCTCCGCGCTCTACTTCGTGTGGCCGCTGCTGATCTTCGCCCCGATGTGGGCCGGTCGCCTGCTCCATCCCGGCCTGGCCGATCCCGCCGCCCAGCTCTACCCGCTGCTCACCTCCACCTACCTGCCCCACGGCCTGATCGGCCTGGTGCTGGCCAGCATGTTCGCCTCGACGATGGGCATGACCGTCTCCGACGTCAACACCCTGTCGGCGGTCACCCAGCGTGACATCCTGCCGGTGCTGAGTGCGAAGTTCGACGAGGTCCGCCTGAGCGGTGCCGCCTCGCTGCGACTGGCCCGGATCATCACCGTCGGCTTCACCATCGCCACCGTGCTGGTGGGCCTCAACAAGGACGCCTTCGGCGACATCATCGGCATGATCATCACCTGGTTCGGGGCGTTGGTCGGCGTGACCGGCATGCCGCTGCTGCTGGGCCTGTTCAAACGCTTCCGCCACAGCGACGGCACCGCCGCGATCGTCGGCATCATCTTCGGCATGCTCACCTTCGCGATCAGCCAGATCTGGCCCGAGGACTTCCCGGCCGACTGGGTCACCGTCGGCCCGATGCTGGTCAGCGGCGCCTTCTACCTGGCCATCGGCGCCATCAACAAGGCCCGCGGACGCGCGGTCCCGGCCGAGGTCGACGCCATGCTCGACTACGTGGAGGCCCCCGATCGGGCACTGGCCTGAAGCACCCAGGAAAGACACTGCGGGCCCCGGGAGATCCCGGGGCCCGCAGCGCGTCCGAACCGTCTTCCAGCGGCGACGTTCAGTCGCGCACCACCGTGCCGGGGCCCGTCGAGACGCCCAGCTTGGTGATGTCGGCCGGGTGCATCAGGTTCTCGATGGAGAAGACCCGATCGAGCGTGGCCTCGTCGAGCAGGCCATGTTCCAGCACCACCTCGCGCACCGAACGGCCGGTGCGGGCGCACTCCTTGCCGACCATGTCGCCGGCCTCGTGACCAATCAGGTCATTGAGGTAGGTGACGATGCCGATGGAGTTCATCACATAGGCGCGGCACCGATCCGGATTGGCGCTGATGCCGACCACGCACTTGGTGCGCAGGATTTCGCAGGCGCTGCCGAGCAGGGCGATGGACTCGAACATGGCCTGTCCGATGGCCGGTTCCATGACATTGAGCTGCAGCTGGCCGGCGTCGGCCGCCATCAGGACGGTGACGTCATTGCCGAAGACCTTGAAGCAGACCTGGTTGACGACCTCGGGGATCACCGGGTTCACCTTGGCGGGCATGATCGAGCTGCCGGCCTGCATCTCGGGCAGGTTGATCTCCTTGAGCCCGGCGCGGGGCCCGGAGGAGAGCAGGCGCAGGTCATTGCACACCTTGGAAAGCTTCAGCGCCAGGCGCTTGAGGGCGGCGTGCACCATGACATAGGAACCGCAGTCGCTGGTGGCCTCGATCAGGTTCGGAGCCAGCACCACCTCGTGGCCACTGACCTCGGCCAGCTTCTGCACCGCCAGCTCGGAGTAGCCGTCGGGGGTGTTCAGCTTGGTGCCGATGGCGGTGGCGCCCAGGTTCACCTCCAGCAGTAGCGCGGCGGTGCGGCGCAGCTGCACCAGCTCCTCGCGCAGGGTGGCCGCCCAGCCGCCGAACTCCTGGCCCAGGGTCATCGGGACGGCGTCCTGGAGCTGGGTGCGTCCCATCTTCAGCACCTGGTCGAACTCGCGGGCCTTGGCGTCGAGGCCGTCGGCCAGCTGCTCCACGACGGTGTGCAGGTTGCCCAGCGAGGAGTAGACGCCCAGACGGAAGCCGCAGGGGTAGGCGTCGTTGGTGGACTGGCTGCGGTTGACGTGGTCATTGGGATGGATGGTGCCGTAGCTGCCCTTGGGCAGGCCGCGGTGCTCCAGGGCGAGGTTGGCGATCACCTCGTTGGTGTTCATGTTCAGCGAGGTGCCGGCGCCGCCCTGGAAGACGTCGATCGGGAACTGGTCCATGCACCGGCCGTGGTCGAGGATCTGGTCGCAGGCCCACACGACGTCATCGGCGACATCCTGCGGCAGGGCTCCCAGTTCGGCATTGGCCAGCGCACAGGCCTTCTTGACCTGCACCATGCCCCTGATGAAGTCGGGGACCTGGTTGATCGAGACCCCCGAGATCTTGAAGTTGTCGACCGCACGCTGGGTGTGGATGCCGTAGTAGGCCTGCGCCGGGACCTCCCGGACCCCGAGCAGGTCCTCCTCGGCGCGAGTGAGCGAGCTCATGAGCACGCTGTCCTTTCAGATGTTCACCGGTCTGGCCCTTCGCGCTGGGCACATCGGTGTGCCCACCAGGCCAGGCCGTGGTTCTGTATTCCACAGTAGAGCCCTCGTGTCGACTATTCACCTCAGGGCAAGCACTTGCGACTAGCGTGGGAACCATGAGCACCAGTTCCACACAGCCCACCCCGCCGCTCTGGATCGAGCTGGAGGGAGTGGTGAACATGCGCGACCTCGGAGGTCGCCCCACCGCCGGCGGTGGACGGATCCGTCCCGGCGTCCTGCTGCGTTCCGACAATCTTCAGGATCTGCCCGCCGCCTCCGTGCGCAGGCTCGTCGACGAGGTGGGCATCAGTGACGTCGTCGACCTGCGCACCGATCTGGAGCGGCGCGTGGTCGGCGAAGGGCCTCTCAAGTGTGAAGAGCTCCGCTTCCACGAACTGACGCTCTACCCGGAGGGTGCGAAGGAGACCGGGATCCCCGACGACCGGGACGAGGAGCCTGACCGCCTGCCCTGGGAGGGGGACTTCGAGGCCGCCGCGCACGAGCGGCAGGAGCACGACGAGCACTTGGCCAACCACTACCTGGGCTACCTGACCCAGCGGCCCGACCACGTCATGGCCGCATTGAAGGCGATCGCCCACGCCCCGGGCGCGGTGCTGGTGCACTGTGCCGCAGGCAAGGACCGCACCGGCACGATCTGCGCCCTGGCTCTCAGCGAGGTGGGGGTGCCGCGCGAGGAGGTGGTGGCCGACTACGACACCTCGAACCAGCGCACCGAGCAAATCATGCAGCGCCTGGCCAGCACCGAGCCCTATGCGACCGACCTGGTGGGGCAGAGCGTAGCCGACCAGACCACGCCGGCCAGCACCATGCGGATGCTGCTGGCGAGCCTCGACGAGACCAGCGGGGGACCGTCGGGCTGGATGCGTGCCCACGGCTGGAGCGAGGACGACGCCCGCGCCCTTCGTGCCAAACTGGTCGACGCACCGCAGCCGGACTGAGCACCGGCGCCATCGAGAGGAGAAGCCATGGGCATCGTGCCCCGCGCCTGGGAGTCGAAGACTGCCGTCACCATGGAGACCGGCCACGTGGCCGTTGCCGACGGCCAGGTCCCGGTGAGGATCTTTCGGCCCGAAGCAGGCACCGGCGCCGGCATCGTGCTGGTGCAGGAGATCTTCGGCGTGAGTGACTACATCCAGCAGCGGGCCGCCGACTTGGCCGACGAGGGCTGGACGGTGATGGTCCCCAACCTCTACTGGCGCATCGGCGCTCACGTGGTCACCGACGACGACCCGGCGATGATGCCGCACGCCATGGAGTTGATGCAGGCCAATCCCTGGGACGAGACGGTCGCCGACATCCGCGCCTGCGTCGCCGACCTGCGCGCCCGACCCGAGTGCGGTGGCCGGGTCGCGCTGGTGGGTTTCTGCTACGGCGGCGGCCTGGCCTATGCGGCCTGCTCCGGCATCGAGGGCCCGGAGTTGGCCGACGCCCTGGTCTGCTACTACGGATCGACGCTGCCGCAGCTGGTCGAGCAGGTGCCCGTGGTGAGGGTGCCGAGCCTGCACCACTTCGGCGAGGCCGACGAGTACATCCCCTTCGCCGAGGCGCAGCGCATCGCCGGCGTGATCGGCGGGGGCGGCACCGACGTCGAGTTCAGCTCCTGGCCGGGTGCCGGGCATGCCTTCGACAACCCGATGCAGATCTTCCACCACCAGCAGGCCAGCGAGGACGCCTGGCGCGAGACCTGGGTCTGGCTGCTGGAGCACCATCCCGACGAGATCGACCGCATGCCGGCGCCGCGTCGCTGACGGCTCAGCCCAGGCGCTCGCGGCGGGCCCGCAGGGCGATCGGCAGGCCGACCAGGAAGCTCACGACCAGGGCCACCATCACCCCGATGTTCGCAGCGGCCCAGGCACCTTCGCGCCCGCCGAAGGGACCCAGCAGGTAGCCCTGCCAGGTGAGCCAGGCGGCGGAGCTGTTCGTGACCAGCCCGAAACCGAGCACGCAGGTGGCGAGCATCGCCAGCAGCGCGGGCCAGCGCACGTGGCCGGCGCCCTGGCTGGAACTGTCGAAGAGTCGCTCGGCCGGGTAGCCCTCGCGCCAGCGCACCAGCAGGTCGGCGCCGAAGATGCCGGTCCAGGCCGCCAGCGGTACTCCGAGGGTGATCAGGAAGCCCTCGAAGGGGGTCAGGAAGTCGGGGGAGTACCAGACCACCAGCACCACGCCGCCCAGAACGAGCAGGCCGTCGACCAGTGCGGTGGCCCAGCGGGGCAGCGGGATGCCGATGCTGAGCAGGGCCAGGCCCGAGGAGTAGATGTCGATCACGGCACCGGCCACCAGGGCGGTGACGGCGACCAGCCAGAAGGGGATCACGAACCACAGCGGCAGCATGGTGGTCAGCGCCCCGATCGGGTCGGCGGTCACCGCCTCCATCAGCTGCGGGTCGGAGCCGCACAGCAGGATGCCGAAGACAATGAAGGCGCACACCGGCAGCGACCCGCCCAGCGTGGTCCAGCCGACCAGGGAGCGTCGCGGTGTGGAGCGCGGCAGGTAGCGCGAATAGTCGGCCGCGCAGCTGGTCCAGCCCACGCCGAAGCCGCAGAAGACCATCACGCCGGCACCGACCAGCGCGGCGAGGCCACCACTGGGGTGCTCCATCAGGGCCGACCAGTGCACGTGCGGCAGGCACAACGCCATGTAGACCAGCGAGACCACGATCACGGCGCTGGTGATCCACTTCTGCGAGGCCATGATCGCGTCGAAGCCCAGCACGCCCAGGCCCACGACCACCACCTCCATCACCACCAGCACGGCCACCATGAAGCCGGCGCCGGCGGTGAAGCCGAGGCGCTCGGCGACGGTGGCCGTCGACAGCACCGCCAGTGAGGTCAGCACGATCTCCCAGCCCACCACCAGCAGGTAGCCGACGATGCCGGGAAGAACATTGCCGCGCACGCCGAAGACGGCGCGGGAGAGCACCATCGTCGGGGCCGAGCCGCGCTGGCCGGCCAGCGCCACCAGGCCGACGAGCACGAAGGAGCCGATGGTGGCCACCAACGAGATGGCCACCGCCTGCCAGAAGCCCAGGCCGGAGCCGAGCAGGTAGCCGCCCCAGCTGACGCTGAGCACGTGCACATTGCCCGCGGCCCAGGGCCAGAACTGGCTGGCCGCCCGTCCCTTGCGTGCGTCTTCGGGGATGATGTCGATCCCATGGGTCTCGATGTGCGCGGCGGACATGGGTGGGGCGGCTCCTGCGTCGGCGATGCCCCTCAGCCGAGGGAACGCTGGATCCTCTCACGAATCTGCTCGGGGGCGAGCCCCTGGGCCAGCAAGTGGCTGAGCCAGGCGACGATGGCGTCGGTGGTCAGGTCGCCACCGGCCACGGCTCCGGTGGCCAACAGCCCCTGGCTGACGGCATAGGTGCCCAGCTGGACGCCGCCGTGCGGGCACTGGGTGGTGACCACCACCACCGTCCCGGCGGCACTGGCCTGCGCCAGCGCCTCCAGCAGCTCCGGGTCGTTGTCGGGGGCATTGCCGACGCCGTAGGCGCGCAGCACCAGTGCCTCCGGCGGCGGGGTGAGCAGGGACCGCACACGCTGGGCGGTCAGGCCTGGGTGCAGGGTGAGCACCACCAGGTCCGTCGGCCGGTAGGGGCGCAGCTCACCCAGCGGCGTGGCCCGGCCCGGATCATGCGTCTGCGACAGCGGATTGAAGACGAGCTCGCCATCCTCACCTACCACTGCGAGCGGCGGCACGTTGACGGTGTCGAAGGCGTGGTCGTCCTCGCTGGAGACCTTGGTGGCGTGGTGCGGCACCATCAGGGTGCCGTCGAAGAAGAGCGCCACCCGGTCCAGCCGCTCGTCCAGGGCGCAGCGCAGCGCCCCCAGCGCATTGCCCGGCGCGTCCGAGTCGTCGACCACCAGCGAGCGCTGGGCACCGGTCAGCACGACGGCCTTCCCCAGACTGGCCAGGGCGAAGTGGGTCGCGGCGGCGCTGAAGCCCAAGGTGTCGGTGCCGTGCAACACCACGAAGGCATCGGCATCGTCGCGGTGGTCGAGCACGGTCTGCACGATGCGCTGCCAGTCCTGGGGGCCCGCATTGGAGGAGTCGATCAGTGGGTCGAGGGTGACCAGCTGCCAGTCGAGACCGGGCAGCTGCTCGTCGACCAGCCCGGTGAGCCAACCCTCCAGGTCGGCACCCGGCTCCCAGCCCCGCTCGGTCAACTGCATGCCGAGGGTTCCGCCGGTGTAGACCACCAGGATGCGCCGGCCCATCACAGCTCCTCGGTTCCGCGACGGGGCGTCTCGACGGCGGTGACGTCGTCCTCGAGGAGGGCCTGCTCCAGCAGCGTGGCGTCGATGTTCTTGCGCACCAGGAACCAGCCCCCGACCATGGCCAGCGCGACCAGCCCGAACAGGCCGATGGTGGGCTTGCCGATGTCGTCGGCGAACCACATCATCACGATCACGGCGAGCAGGAACAGGATCGTCGCGGCATTGGTGACCGGCGCCCAGAACAGGCGGTAGGCGGGGCGCTCGTAGAGGCCCTGCCTGGCCTTGCGGACGAAGATCCAGTGGCTCACCATGATCGACATCCAGGTGCCGGCGATACCGATGCCGGCCAGGTTCATCACGATGTCGAAGGCCTGCGTGGGGTAGGCGTAGTTGATCAGGACGCCGATCAGGCCGAGCACCGACGTGATCACGATGCCGCCGTAGGGCACCTTGAAGCGGTTCATCCGCGCGGCGAAGGACGGCGCGGAGCCGGCGACGGCCATTGAGCGCAGGGTGCGGCCGGTGGCGTACAGGCCGGCATTCAGCGAGGACAGCGCGGCGGTGAGCACCACCAGGTTCATGATCGAACCCGCATTGGGCACCCCGATGGCATTGAAGAAGGTGACGAAGGGCGACTCATTGCGCGAATAGGAATTCCACGGCATCAGCATGGTGAACAGCACCACCGAGCCGACGTAGAACAGCGCGATGCGCCACATCATCGAGTTGACGGCCTTCGGCATGATCTTGGCGGCATCCTGCGCCTCCCCGGCCGCGACGCCGATCATCTCGGTGCCGCCGAAGGTGAAGACGACGCCCAGCGCGAGGGTCACCATCGGGGCCAGGCCCTGCGGGAACAGGCCGCCGTGGTCCGCGATCATCGACGGGCCGGGGGTGTAGCCGTCGACGGCGCGCCCGGTGACGATGAAGAAGACCGCGATCAGCATGAAGCCGACGATGGCGGTCACCTTGATCATGGCGAACCAGAACTCGAACTCGCCGAAGAACTTCACGCTCAGCATGTTCATGGTGAACACGATCGCCAGCGCCACCAGGGCGATGATCCATTGCGGCACGGTGGAGAAGATGTTCCAGAAATGCATGTAGAGGGCGACGGCGGTGATGTCGGCCATCACGGTGGTGCACCAGTCGAGGAAGAAGAGCCAGCCGGTGACGTAGGCGCCCTTCTCACCCATGAACTCGCGGGCATAGGAGACGAAGGCGCCCGAGGAGGGACGGTGGATGGTGAGCTCACCCAGGGCGCGCACCATCAGGAAGGCGAAGAGGCCGCAGACGGCATAGACGATGGCCAGGGCCGGTCCGCCCATCGCCAGGCGTCCGCCGGCGCCGAGGAAGAGTCCGGTGCCGATCGAGCCGCCGATCGCGATCATCTGGATGTGGCGGGGCTTGAGTTCCTTCTCGTAACCGTGGTCGGCCGTGTCCATGTGGGCCGGGCCGCCGTGCACCGGCTGGGTGGGCGTGTCCATCGAGTCTCCTTGGGTGTGCCGTGGGGCGGGTGACGTCCTTGTCACTGCGATTCGGCCATGGTAAAGCCCGCCCCGATCGGCTGGTGAATTCGGTGGTGGTCACTAGGATCGGTGGCGTGACTGACCTGTTCGGCAATCCCGACGACCCCGCTCCCGAGACCGTGCTGGCGCAGGGTTCGGGTGCTGCCGGGCATCTGGACGGCGGTTCGCTCGGTGGCGCCGGACACCATCAGCTGCCGCTTGCGGTGCGGCTGCGGCCACGCACCATCGACGAGATCGTCGGGCAGCAGCACCTGCTCGGCCCCGGCTCCCCGCTGCGCCGTCTGGCCTCGGGGCAGGCCGCGATGAGCGTCTTCCTGTGGGGCCCGCCCGGGGTCGGCAAGACCACCATCGCCTCGGTGGTCTCCCACACCACCCAGCGTCGCTTCGTCGAGGTCTCCGCCGTCACCGCCGGTGTGAAGGAGGTGCGCCAGGAACTCGACATCGCCCGTCGTGAGCTGGCCAACGGCCGGGCGACGGTGCTCTTCGTCGACGAGGTGCACCGCTTCAGCAAGGCCCAGCAGGACGTGCTGCTGCCGGCCGTCGAGAACCGTCTGGTCACGCTGATCGCGGCCACCACGGAGAACCCATCCTTCTCGGTGATCTCGCCCCTGCTCTCGCGTTCGTTGCTGCTCACCCTCAGGCCGCTCACCGACGACGACATCGGTGCGCTGGTCGACCGGGGCCTGTCCGACGAGCGCGGACTGGGCGGGCGCTTCGAGATCGAGGACGAGGCCCGCTCCACCATCATCCGGCTCGCCGGGGGAGACGCCCGTCGCTCCCTGACCTACCTGGAGGAGGCTGCCGCCGGCGCCGAGGCGATGGACTCGCAGACCATCACCGCCGAGATCGTCGAGAAGTCGGTGGATCGCGCCGCCCTGCGCTATGACAAGGACGGCGACCAGCACTACGACGTGATCAGCGCCTTCATCAAGAGCGTGCGCGGCTCCGACGTGGACGCCTCGCTGCACTACCTGGCCCGGATGCTGGAGGCCGGTGAGGATCCGCGTTTCATCGCCCGGCGGCTGGTGATCAGCGCGAGCGAGGACATCGGCATGGCCGCCCCGAGCGTGCTGCAGACCTGCGTGGCCGCGGCCCAGGCGGTGCAACTGATCGGTATGCCGGAGGCGCAGCTCACCCTCGCCCACGCCACCATCGCCGCCGCGACCGCGCCCAAGAGCAATGCCGTCACCACCGCCATCGCCGCGGCCCGGGCCGACATCGCGGCAGGTCGTGCCGGGCTGGTGCCGCCGCACCTGCGCGACGCCCACTACTCGGGGGCACAGCAGCTCGGCCACGGGCAGGGCTACAAGTACGCCCACGACCACCCGCACGCCGTGGCCCGCCAGCAGTACCTGCCCGACGAGCTCGCGGAGGCCCGCTACTACCAGCCCACCGAGCACGGCAACGAGGCACAGATCGCCGACCGGGTGCGCACCCTGCGCGGCCTGCTGGGACGCGACTGACCCTGGACGGTCCGCCACAGCGCCCCGCGCGCGGCATCCTGGGGGCTCAGCGCCGCGGCCCCATCACGTGCAGGTCAAGGTCCCGGCTGACGATCTCGCAGGTGGCCACGCCGCGCACGCTGGAACCGTGCTCGTTGAGCCGCGGCGAGAAGACGGCCAGGCCCAACTGCCCCGGGGCGACGGCGATCAATCCGCCACCGACCCCGGACTTGCCCGGTAGCCCGACGCGCACCATCCACCAACCCGCCTCGTCGTACATTCCCGACATCGTCATCACCGACAGCACCCGCTGCACCACCAGGGGTTCCAGAAGTTGCTGGCCGGTGGCCGGCTGGGTGCCCCCATTGGCCAGGGCGGCGGCCATCCAGGCCAGGTCCGCGGTGGTGACCATCGTGGCGCAGGCGGCGCAGTAGTCGCGAGTGGCCTCCACCGGATCGTCGCCCAGGATGTCGAAGGAGTGCATCAGGTGGGCCATGGCCAGGTTGCGGTGGCCGTTCTCCACCTCCTCCATCGCGATCGACGCATCGGCGTGTAGGGCGCGACCGGCCAGCGAGGAGTAGAAGCGCAGCAGGCGCGACATCCGGCCCTTGTGCGGCAGCAGGCTGGTGGCGGCGATGGCCCCGGCATTGATCAGGGCATTGTCGGGCCGGCCCGTCTCGTCCTGCAACGAGATGCGGTTGTAGGCTTCACCTGAGGGCTCGACGTCGATCGCGGCGTCCACCGCGTCGAAACCCACCTCCGAGAGCGCCAGCGCATAGGTGAAGGGTTTCGAGACCGACTGCAGCGAGAACTCGGTGCGCGCGTCGCCGGCCTCGTGCAGCTGGCCGTCAACGGTGGCGATCGCGATGCCGAAGGGCTCGGGATCTGCCTCTGCCAGCGCCGGGATGTAGGAGGCGACCTCGCCCCCGGTCTCGGGAAGCACCCGACGGTGCACGTCGGCCAGATAGGCTCTCAGGTCATCCATGGGGTCCAGCCTGTCATGCTCGCCGGATCACCAGGGGAAGGGCTTGTAGTCCTTGAGGAAGACGCCGTAGAGGTCGACGCCCTGCTCGCCCTGCCAGATCGGGTCGAGCACGCGCGCTGCGCCGTCGACCAGGTCGAGTGGGGCGTGCCACCCCTCCTGGGCGATGCGCAGCTTCTCGTCGTGCGGGCGCTCGTCGGTGATCCAGCCGGTGTCGACGGCCGTCATCAGGATCTGGTCGGTCTCGAACATCTCCTGGGCGCTGGTGCGGGTGAGCATGTTCAGCGCCGCCTTGGCCATGTTGGTGTGCGGATGCCCGGCGCCCTTGTAGCGGCGGCCGAACTGGCCCTCCATCGCCGAGACGTTGACCACATAGGTGCGGCGGGCGGGACTTGCCGCCATGGCCGCCCGGAGCCGGCTGATCAGGATGAAGGGTGCTGTGGCATTGCACAGCTGGGCCTCCAGCATCTCCAACGGGTCCACCAGGTCGACGGTCTTGGTCCAGGAGTTCTCGCGGGCCAGGTCGGGCAGCAGGCCGCCGGCGTCGATGGCGGTGCCGGCCAGGTGCCGCTCCAGCGAGGCATTGCCGGCAGTGAGTGCCTGCGCCGCCAGCTCCGCGGCCGACTGGCTGGCCAGCGCGGCCGACAGGCTTCCCCCGGCCCCGACCAGGGCGGCGGGATGTGCCTCGGAGATGTGGTCGAAGGTCAGCATCCGGGGCATCGGCCGGTCGGTGGGCAGTGCCGCCTTCTCGCCCTCGACCAGGTGCGAGTAGGCGCCGGGGGAGCGGCGCACGGTCTGGGCGGCGTTGTTGATGAGGATGTCGAGCGGTCCGGCCTGGGCGACCTCGTCGGCCAGCGCCACCACCTGGGTGGGGTCGCGCAGGTCGATGCCGACGATCTGCAGCCGGTCGATCCACTCGTCGGAGTCGGGCATCTGGCGGAAACGCCGTGCCGCATCGTGCGGGAAACGGGTGGTGATGGTGAGCGCGGCCCCGTCGCGCAGCAGCCGCAGCGCGATGTACATACCGATCTTGGCCCGGCCGCCCGTGAGCAGGGCCCGGCGACCGGTCAGGTCGCAGCGCTGGTTGCGCTTGGTGTGGTTGAAGGCCGCGCACTCGGGGCACAGGTCGTGGTAGAAGGCATCGACCTGGGTGTACTCGCCCTTGCAGATGTAGCAGCCGCGCGGTTCGTTGAGGTGGCCGGCGATGGCGCCGGTGGCGGTCGAGACCAGCGGGATGCCGGCGGTCTCGTCGTCGATCCGCTGCGGCGAGGCGGTCGCGGTGCGGGCCAGGACCTCGTTGTCGGCGTCGATGGTCGGCTGGCGCACGGCCCGGCGGCGGCGGGCGCGGATGGCCCGGTTCATCCGGTTGACGGCCTGCTTGAAGGCGATCTGGTCGGGGTGCTCCAGCTCAAGCGCCGCCAGTTCGTCGAGAACACGCAGGGTGGTGGCCATGTCGTCGGGGTCGATGCCCGGCCCGAAGGCGTCGTCACTGGGTCGTCCGGGCAGGGGTCGCCCCGGTCGAACTGGTCCGGGCTGAACTGGTCCTGGCTGCGTGGTCACCGGGTGATCCTAGTGGTCCTGGCGCCCTG
>NZ_JBHWOO010000238.1:0-40422 GCF_043424415.1 Luteococcus sp.
GGGTACTGCTGCGGGCACGCCAGCGGGCGTCGGACCGGGGTTACTTCACGAAGCCGTCGGAGTCGAGCTCCGGACCCTTGGTGTCGGGCTTGCGCGCCGGCTCGTCACCGGGCTGCAGCCCGCCGGTGGCCTGAAGTCGCACGGCCCGGGCCTCGGCCACGGCGTCGGCCTCCTTCTGCTCGGCCTTGTCGGACTGGCGGGTGTCGCGCGGCGGTAGCTGCAGCGTCTCCTCGGCGCGCATGCCGGCCTGCAGTTGGCGGGCGCGCTCGAGCTCGGAGTCCACCTCGGCGCCGAAGAGCAGGGCCAGGTTGGTCAGGTAGATCCACAGCAGCATGACGATCACGCCGGCCAGCGCCCCGTAGGTCTTGGAGTAGTTGCCGGCATTGGCGACGTAGAGGCCGAAGATCACCGAGGCCAGGATCCACACCGCCAGCGCGACGGCGGCACCGGTGGAGAGCCAGCGGAACTTCGGCTGGCGCACATTCGGGGTGAAGTGGTAGAGCACGGCGATCATCAGCACCACCAGGGCCAGCATGACGGGCCACTTGACCCAGTTCCACACCGTGACGGTGGTGCTGCCCAGGCCGACCACGCCACCGACCGCCTCGGCGATGGGGCCGGAGACCACGAGGGCCACCAGCATCAGGGCGGCGGTGACCACCAGGAAGAGGGTGATGAGCAGGTTGACGGGGCGCAGCTTCCAGACCGGGCGTCCCTCCTCGATCTCGTAGACCTTGTTCATGGCGCGGCCGAAGGCGCCGACATAGCCCGAGGCCGACCACAAGGCCGAGGCGATACCGATGAACAAGGCGATGCCGGTGCCGGGGGAGTTGACCATCTGCTTCAGCGGGGCCTCGATCTGGCCGTAGGCGTCGGCGGGTGCCAGCTGCTTGACCACGTCGAGCAGTGCCTGGACACCGCCCTCGGACTGCCCGATCAGTGCCAGCACCGAGACCAGGGCCAGCAGGCCGGGGAAGAGCGCCAGCACGGTGTAGTAGGTGAGTGCTGCGGCCAGGTCGGTGCAGTGGTCGTTGCCGAACTCGCGCACCGCGTTCTTGAAGGTGAACTTCCAGCCGGGCTTGTTGACCTCGCTCGGGGAGGCGGGCTTGCGTGGGTCGTCGGGATGCGGTGCGTCCTTCTTGGCCTTCGTCTCCTGGTGCTTGTCCTGCTGGTCATTCATGTGGCGCCCAACTTTCTGTGCAACGGCAGCCCCGGCACGGCACACGCCCGGGGAAGATGGCGCCTTCACCCTAGTGTCCTTAGCGCGCCCCGTGTCAGTACGGATCGCCAGTGTTCGCTCAGGACGCACACCGCGAGTCACCGGCCACTGTCAGGGCCCTCCACTACAGTGGCCAGCGCAGTACCCGCCACCCGGCCGGGCGTGCCGGTGGGGGCAGGGCAGGGCTGCGGAAGAGGAGTGGGATGTCCTGGGGTGAGATTGCCGGGCTGATCGCGGCTGCGGCCGCGGTGGTCTTCGTCGCGTTGAGCGCAGTTCCGCTGCTGAAGCTGGGCGGGGTGATGGACGAGCTGCGCCTGGCGGTGCGCAAGCTGGGGGACAGCTCCACCCCGATCCTCGACGAGCTCAAGGGGACCGTCTCCACGACCACCGAGGAGATTGCGCGCCTGTCGCAGGTGACCGAGGAGCTGACCCGGATGAGCCAGAATGCCTCGACCATGACCGAACAGGCCGCGAACGTCTCGACCGTGATGAGCGCGCCGCTGGTCAAGACCGCCGAGGTCGTGGGGCGCGGGGCCTCGGCCGCCCGCGACGTGCAGCGCCGGGTGCAGGGGCGACGTCCCCGGCGCCACCGCGCAGCCTCCGCACAGCTCACCGCCGGTGCGAGTGTGCGCCCAGCCGATAGGCTGGACGACGCTGCACCCACCGACACCACTGCAGACCACACGAGCAAGGACACCTTTGATGAGAGCCGCTGAGATCGGTCGTCGCTACCTGGACTTCTTCGCAGGCAAGGGCCACAACGTGGTCCCCAGCGCATCGCTGCTGTACAATGACCCGACGCTGCTGTTCGTCAATGCCGGCATGGTGCCCTTCAAGCCGTACTTCACCGGTGAGGAGGCCGCCCCGTGGAAGCGTGCGGTGAGCAACCAGAAGTGCGTGCGCACCCTGGACATCGAGGAGGTCGGCAAGACCACCCGTCACGGCACCTTCTTCCAGATGCTGGGCAACTTCTCCTTCGGCGACTACTTCAAGGCCGAGGCGATCGCCTACGCCTGGGAGCTGGTCACCTCCTCGCAGGCCGACGGTGGCTTCGGCTTCGACCCCGAGAAGGTCTGGGTGACGGTGCTAGGACCCGGCTTCCACCCCGACTACCCCGACGGCGACGTTGAGGCGATCGAGTACTGGAAGAAGGTCGGCATCAACCCCGCCCACATCCAGGGCCGCAGCCTCAAGGACAACTACTGGAACATGGGCGTGCCCGGCCCCGGTGGCCCGTGCAGCGAGATCTACATCGACCGCGGCCCGGAATACGGCGCCGACGGTGGCCCGGAGGCCGACGAGGACCGCTTCCTGGAGATCTGGAACCTCGTCTTCCAGCAGGAGGACCTCTCGGCGGTGCGCGCCAAGGACGACTTCGACATCGCCCGCCAGCTGCCCACCCAGAACATCGACACCGGCGCAGGCCTGGAGCGCATCGCCTACCTGCTGCAGGGCAAGAACAACATGTACGAGATCGACGAGGTCTTCCCCGTCATCGAGCGCGCCGCCGAGATGGCCGGCAAGCGCTATGGCGCCGATGCCGCCGACGACGTGCGGCTGCGTGTCGTGGGTGACCACGTGCGCTCCTCGCTGATGCTGATGACCGACGGCGTCACCCCCGGCAATGAGGCGCGCGGCTATGTGCTGCGTCGCCTGCTGCGCCGCTCGGTGCGCTCGATGCGCCTGCTGGGCGTCACCGATCCGGTGCTGCCCGAGCTGATGGGCGTCTCCAAGGAGCTGATGCAGTCCTCCTATCCCGACGTGGCCAGCCAGTGGAGTCGGGTGCTGCCCGTCGCGAAGAACGAGGAGGACTCCTTCCGTCGCACCTTGACCCAGGGCACTCAGCTCTTCGACCTGGCCGCCGGGCAGACCAAGCAGTCCGGTGCTGCGGTGCTGAGCGGTGACAAGGCCTTCCAACTGCACGACACCTATGGCTTCCCGATCGACCTGACCCTTGAGATGGCCGCCGAGCAGGGCCTGAGCGTCGATACCGAGCAGTTCAAGGCGCTGATGACCGAGCAGCGCACCCGCGCCAAGGCCGATGCCAAGGCGAAGAAGGGCACGGTCGCCTCCACCGAGGCCTACCGCAGCCTGCGCGAGCAGGGCGAGACGCCCTTCCTGGGCTACAGCGAGCTGTCGGTGCCCACCATGCTGCGCGGCATCATCGCCGACGGCGCCAGCAGCGACCGCGCCGTCGCGGGCCAGACGGTCGAGCTGGTGCTGGCCGAGACCCCCTTCTATGCCGAGGCGGGCGGCCAGGACTCCGATGCCGGCACCATCACCGTCGACGGCACCGCCCTCGACGTGGTCGACGTGCAGCGTCCCGTCCCCGGACTGGTGGTGCACAAGGTGGTCGTGCCCGAGGGCGTCGAGTTCGGCACCGGCGCCGGAGTGCAGGCGCAGGTGGATGCCCAGCACCGCCTCGGCTCCTGCCAGGCGCACACCGCCACCCACGTCGTGCACGCCGCACTGCGCGAGCTGGTGGGCCCCACGGCCACCCAGGCGGGCTCCTACAACAAGCCCGGTTACCTGCGCTTCGACTACCAGGCACAGCAGGCCATGAGCCCGGCGCTGCGGGCAGAGATCGAGGAGCGCTGCAACATCGCGATCCGCGACAACCTGGGTGTCAGCGCCACCGAGATGAAGCTCGACGACGCCAAGGCGCTGGGTGCCATGGCCATGTTCGGCGAGAAGTACCCCGACGTGGTGCGCATGGTCGAGATGGGCGGTGCGTGGAGCCGTGAGCTGTGCGGCGGCACCCATGTGGCCGGATCGGCCCAGATCGGCATGATCGACATCGTGGGCGAGCAGTCCATCGGCTCAGGTGCGCGCCGCATCGAGGCGCTGGTCTCCACCGACGCCTTCAAGCACATGGCCGGTGAGCGCGCCCTGGTGAACGGGCTGACCGACATCCTCAAGACCCGTCCCGAGCAGCTCACCGAGCGGGTGGAGCGTCTGGTCGCCGACCTGAAGGCCGCCGAGAAGCAGATCGCCGCACTCAAGGCACAGCAGCTGATGGCGGGGCTCTCCGAGGTGCTGGCCACCGCCCATGACGTCAACGGCATCGCCGTGGTCACCCGCGAGGTGCCCGGCGTGGGCGGCAATGAGCTGCGCACCATGGCCACCGAGCTGCGCGGACGCCTCGGTGAGGTCGCCAGCGTCGTCGCCCTGGTGGGCGGCACACAGGACAAGCCCGCCGTGATCGTGGCCACCAGCCCGGCCGCGCGCGAGAAGGGCGCCAAGGCTGGTGCGCTGGTGAGGGTGGCTGCCGAGCAGCTGGGTGGCAAGGGCGGTGGCAAGGACGACCTGGCGCAGGGCGGTGGCACCAATGGTGCCGGTGCGCCCCAGGCCCTGGCGGCCGTCGAGCAGGCGCTGCGGGGCTGAGCGGGTGCAGACCCGCACAGGAGTGCTGCTGGCCCTCGATTGGGGCAAGGCCAGGATCGGCGTCGCCGCGTGCGACGCGCAACGGATCCTGGCCTACCCGGTCGAGACGGTGACGAACACGCCGAAGGACCCGGAACAGGTGCTGAGGCGGATCGACCAGCTCGTCGCCGAGTACGAGCCGGTCGAATTGCTGCTGGGCCTGCCGGTCTCCCTGAAGGGTGACGAGGGGCTTGCGGCACAGCAGATGCGGGAGGTGGCAGGTAGGCTGGCCGCTCGGCAGCCGCAATTGCCGCTGACCCTGGTGGACGAGCGCATGACCAGTGCCACGGCTCACCGCAAGCTCGCCCAGGCGGGCAAGAACTCGCGCCAGCGGCGCGGGATGATCGACCAGATGGCGGCAGTCGCCATCCTGGAACAGGCCCTCGCAGAGGGTCGCGACCACAGCCAGGCAGAAGGTGAGGCACCGTGAGCGGTTTGTTCATGGACAATGACGGCAACCGGGACTGGAAGAAGATCGGCTACCACGCGCGCAGCGCCTTCGCCGTCCTGCTCAGCCTGGCGGTGCTGGTCGGTGGCGCCTGGTTCGTCTACGACAAGGCGAACACGGCTTACACCGAGTACAAGACTGCCGACGACTACCCGGGGCCCGGTGGCAAGGCCGTGCTGGTGACCATCCCGGCCGGTGCCAGCGGCGGCGACATCGGCGACGTGCTGGTGGAGCAGGACGTGGTCAAGTCACGCAAGGCCTACCTGAAGGCCTCCAAGAAGAACGAGCAGGCGGACAAGATCCAGGCCGGCACCTACCGCCTGCAGACCCAGATCCCCGCCACCCAGGCTGTGGAGGGCCTCCTCGAGCCGAAGAACCTCGTGCGCAACCAGGTCACCATCCCCGAGGGACTGTGGATGAGCGAGCAGTTCGAGCTGCTCAGCAAGCGGACCAAGATTCCGGTGAAGGACTTCGAGGCGGCCGCCAAGGACCCGCAGGCGCTCGGCCTGCCGGAGTGGGTGGGTGACTCTGCCGAGGGCTACCTCTTCCCCTCGACCTACGAGATCGGCCAGCAGCCGACCGCCAAGTCGATCCTGACCCTGATGGCCAAGCAGTTCACCACCGTGGCGAACCGCAATGACCTTGAGGCCGGTGCCAAGGAACTGGACCGCAAGCCGGAAGAGATCATGACGGTGGCCTCCATTCTGGAGGACGAGGCCGTGGGCAAGGACCAGGCCAAGGTGGCAGGCGTCATCTACAACCGTCTGGACCGGTGGATGCCGCTGCAGCTGGACTCCACGGCCCACTACCAGCTGCAGATCCCGATGAACGAGCCGCTGCCCAAGGGCTTCAAGGAGAAGGGCACCGACAACTCCTTCAACACCTATGCCAATGCCGGCCTGCCCAAGCACCCGATGAATGCCCCGGGTGAGGACGCCATCAAGGCTGCCCTCAACCCCGAGGACAGTGACTACCTGTACTGGTTGACGGTCAACTTCAAGACCGGCGAGACGAAGTTCGCCGAGACCTACGAGGAGCACCAGAAGAACAAGGCCGAATGGGAGGCCTGGTGCAAGACGGCCAAGGACAAGTCGGGTTGCCCGGTCGGATGATTGCCACCACGGGTCTGCAGTGCGCGGTGATCGGCGACCCCGCCGCGCACTCGCTCTCGCCGGCGCTCTACCGGGCCGCCTTCGCCGAGCTGGGGCTGGACTGGACCTACCAGGCGATCGAGGTGGCCCCCGAGGAGCTGGACTCCCTCGTCGAGGGTCTCGACGAGAGCTGGCGAGGCCTGAGCGTCACCATGCCGCACAAGGAGGCGATCCGTCGCCACGGCACCGGTGACGAACTGGTCGAGCTGGTCGGTGCGGCGAACACGTGGGTGCGCGACGGCTCCGAGGCGATCGTGCGCAACACCGACGTCGGTGGCTTCCTGCGGGCGCTGGCCGAACGTGGCATCACCTCGGCCGACTCGGCAACGGTCATCGGCAATGGGGCGACGGCCCGTTCGGCGGTGGTCGCCCTGCGCGAGCTGGGCGTGGAGCGTGCCGTCATCCTGGCCCGTGACCCTGAACGTGCCCAGTCGCTGCGCACCTTCTGCTCCCACCAGCTGGGCATGCTGGCAGCCGTGCGTCCCCTGGAGACGGGCCAGGTGCTGGAGGCAGACCTGCTGCTCTCCACGGTGCCCGGCGGCGGGGCCGACCACCTGGCCGAGGAGCTGACGGCCAGCGCGCCGGTGCTCTTCGACTGCATCTACGACCCGTGGCCCACCGCGCTCGCCTCCGCCGCCGAGCGGGCTGGCGCGACGGTGCTGAACGGCCTTGACCTGCTGGCGGGCCAGGCCGTCGAACAGGTCCGCCTCATCACCGGGGGAGAGGTCGGTTTCCAGCGGCTGTGGAGGGCCGGCCACGACGAGCTGCTGCGGAGGGTGTCCGCGAGCTAGCAGGAGCTGTGGTGCAGGGCCGGACTCTGAGAGACTGGTGGGCATGCTGCGCTACCTCACCGCCGGTGAATCCCACGGACAGGCCCTGATCGCCACGATGGAGGGCATCCCCGCCCACGTGAAGGTCTCCTCCGACGACATCCGCCATGCCCTGGCCCGCCGTCGCCTGGGGGCCGGACGTGGCGCCCGGATGAAGTTCGAGGCCGACGAGGTGAGCCTGCTGGGCGGTTTCCGTCACGGCGAGACGCTCGGCTCACCGATCGCGATCATGGTGGGCAACACCGAATGGCCCAAGTGGACCGAGGTGATGAGTCCCGACGCCGTGCCGCAGGAGGTGCTCGACGCCCAGGCGCGCAATGCCCCGCTCACTCGGCCGCGTCCCGGCCACGCCGACCTGGCCGGCATGCAGAAGTACGGCTTCGACGAGGCCCGTCCGCTGCTGGAACGCGCCAGCGCCCGCGAGACCGCCGCCCGGGTCGCCATCGGGCAGGTCGCCAAGAACTTCCTCGAACAGGCCGCGGGCATCACCGTGCTCAGCCACGTCGTCGAGCTCGGCCCGGTGAAGGCGGCGCGGAACTTCCCGACCATCGACCAGCTGGAGGCGATCGACGCCGACCCGCTGCGCTGCGTCGACTCCGAGGCCAGCCAGCGCATGCAGGACGAGGTGGCGGCCTGCCACAAGGAGGGCGACACGCTGGGTGGCGTCGTGGAGGTGCTGGCCTGGGGCCTGCCGCCGGGCCTCGGCTCCCACACGCAGGGAGATCGTCGCCTCGACGCCCGCCTGGCCGGCGCGCTGATGGGCATCCAGGCGATCAAGGGCGTCGAACTGGGCGACGGCTTCGAGCTGGCGCGGGTGCGCGGCTCGCAGGCCCACGACGAGATTGCCTCCGGCCCGGACGGGATCCGTCGCCTGAGCCACCATGCCGGTGGCACCGAGGCGGGCATGAGCACCGGCGAGCTGTTGCGCGTGCGGGCGGCCATGAAGCCGATCGCCACCGTCCCGAAGGCGCTGCGCACCATCGACGTCACCACCGGCGACGAGGCCCGCGCCCACCACCAGCGCAGCGATGTGTGCGCCGTCCCGGCCGCGGGTGTGGTGGCCGAGGCCATGGTGGCGCTGGTGCTGGCCGAGGCGGTGCTGGAGAAGTTCGGCGGCGACCAGGTGTCCGAGACGCGCCGCAACCTCGACACCTATCTGGCCGAGGTGGCCGAGCGGGGGCTGCAGGTCCATGGCTGAGCCCCTCGACCGCACCGAGCTGCCCGAGACCATCGTCCTGGTCGGGGCCCCCGGAGCCGGCAAGTCGACGGTTGGCGCCAAGCTGGCCCGTCGCCTCGGTGTCGACTTCGTCGACGTCGACCAGCTGGTCGAAGAGCGTGCCGCAATGCTGATCAGCGAGATCTTCATCACCCACGGCGAGCCCACCTTCCGCGCCCTGGAGGCGGAATTGACCCGCGAGGCCGTGCAGCGCCCGGGTGTGGTCAGCCTGGGCGGTGGCGCCGTGATGGACGCGGGGACCCGCCAGGTGCTGGCCGGCCACCATGTCGTGTGGCTGAAGGTCGATGCCCGCCAGGCCGGACGCCGGGTGGGCATCACCGGCAACGGCCGCCCCCTGATGGCCGGCGGGAATGTCCACTCCACGATGGTGCGGCTGATGAACGAGCGCGCGCCGCTCTACGAGGAGGTGGCCAGTCTGGCCGTCGACACCAACCACCGTTCGGCCGGGGCGGTGGTCCGCGAGATCCTGGCCCACCACGGCGTCACGGTCACCGACGAGGAGAACTGATGGCCACGATCACCGTGCAGGCCGAACGCCCCTACGAGGTGCACATCTCACCCGGAGCCCTCGACCAGCTGGAGCGCCTGGTGGGGCCGGCCAGCCGCGTCGTGGTGATCCACCCGCCCGTCATGGCCGATGCGGCCGCACGCCTGTGTGCCGGTCTCGACCAGCGGTACCAGATGCACACGGTCGAGGTGCCCGACGGCGAACAGGCCAAGACCGCCGCCGTGCTGCAGGACTGCTGGGACGAGCTGGCCGCCTTCGGCATGACCCGTTCCGACGTCGTGATCGGCCTGGGCGGGGGTGCGACCACTGACCTGGCCGGCTTCGTCGCGGCCACCTGGCTGCGGGGCGTGGGCTACGTCAGCATCCCCAGCACGGTGCTGGCCATGGTGGACGCGGCCGTCGGCGGCAAGACCGGCATCAACGTCTCGGCCGGCAAGAACCTGGTGGGCGCCTTCCACGAGCCGCTGGGGGTCATCTGCGACCTCGAACTGCTGCAGGGGCTGCCCCGCGCCGAGGTGGTCTCCGGCCTGGCCGAGGTGATCAAGTGCGGCTTCATCGCCGACGAGCGCATCCTCGAGCTGGTCGAGCAGGATCCGGACGAGAGCATCGACGTGACCAGCGTGCGCTTCGCCGAACTGGTGCGCCGAGCCGTGCAGGTCAAGGCCACCACTGTCTCGGCCGACCTGCGCGAGGCCACCAGCACCGTCGATGCCGTGGGGCGCGAGGCGCTCAACTACGGCCACACGCTGGCCCACGCCATCGAGAAGCACCAGAACTTCTCCTGGCGGCACGGCGAGGCGGTGGCGATCGGCATGGTCTTCGTCGCCGAGGTGGCGCACCGCCTGGTTGGGCTGGACGAGGCCGTCGTGCGACGCCACCGGGAGGTGCTGGCATCGGTGGGCCTCCCGATCGCCTACAACGCTGCGAAGTGGGAGACCGTGCGCGCCACGATGAGCCTGGACAAGAAGGCCCGAGGTGACGCCCTGCGCCTGGTGGGGCTGCGCGCACAGGGCAGCGTGACCATCATCGAGTCCCCGCCGGAGGATGTGCTGCTGAAGGCCTGGCAGGAACTGGGACGAGCTATGACCATTCCCGTCGCGGACTAGTCTGGGGGTATGGCAAAGTCGAACCGTCACCCGTCGAAGCTGTCCATCATCGGAGCGGGGGCGGTGGGAACCTCGCTGGCCTATGCCGCGTTGATCCGTGGCTCGGCAAGCGTCGTCAGCCTCTACGACATCGCCTCCAAGAAGGTCGACGCCGAGGTCAAGGACCTCGCCCACGGCACCCAGTTCACCCATTCCACGGTCATGGGTGGCGACGACATCTCGGTGGTGAAGGACTCCTCGGTGGTGGTGATCACCGCCGGTGCGAAGCAGAAGCCGGGCCAGACCCGGCTGGAGCTGGCCGCCACGAATGCGAAGATCCTCGAGCAGATGATGCCCGACCTGGTGAAGCAGGCTCCCGATGCCATGTTCGTGCTGGTCACCAACCCGTGCGACGTGCTCACCGTCGTCGCGCAGAAGGTCAGCGGTCTTCCCACCGCGCAGGTCTTCTCCACCGGAACCCTGCTCGACACCTCCCGCCTGCGCTACCTGATCGCCCAGCGCACCAAGGTGGCGCAGAGCAATGTGCACGCCACCATCGTCGGCGAGCACGGCGACTCCGAGTTCCCGGTCTGGTCCAGCGCGAACATCTCGTCGGTGCCGATCCGTGAGTGGAGCCATGCCGGCAAGAAGGTCTTCACCGACGAGGTGCTGGCAGAGCTGGCGCACACGGCCGCGCACGCGGCCTATGACGTGATCGAGGGCAAGGGTGCCACCAACTACGCCATCGGCCTGGCCGGTGCCCGCCTGGTGGAGGCCCTGCTCTCGCCGACGCGCACCTCGCTGCCGCTGTCCAGCGTGCTGCAGGGCTACTACGGCATCCATGACGTGGCCCTCTCGCTGCCGACGCTGGTCAGCTCAGCGGGAATCGAGCGGGTGCTGGAGATCCCGATGGACGCCCATGAGGTCTCCTCGCTGCACGCCTCGGCGGACGCGCTGCGCCAGAGCCTGGCGACCCTGGGCTACTGAGCCACCGTCCGGGCAGGGGCCGCGACCACCTGTCCGTGGGCGGGCCTAGTCTTGTGCCATGGCCAACTACAGCTATGTCAAGGGCGACGACGGCGCGTACACGGTGCGGATCGCCTCGCGCGGCCGCGAGGTGCTCACCGATCCGCTGACCAACTTCGGCACCGCCTTCACGCGACAGGAACGCATCGACCTCAACGTGAACGGGCTGCTGCCGCCCAAGGTGGTCACGATGGACCAGCAGCTCAAGCGCGTCTACTCGCAGTACACCGAACTGGACGACGACCTGGCCAAGTACGTCTACCTGAACACGATGCAGGACCGCAACGAGACGCTCTTCTACCGCCTGCTGACCGACCATCTGGAGGAGATGCTGCCGATCGTCTACACCCCGACCATCGGCAAGGCGATCGAGACCTACAGCCACTGG
The DNA here is from genome assembly GCF_043424415.1 of Luteococcus sp. Lineage (NCBI taxonomy): Bacteria > Bacillati > Actinomycetota > Actinomycetes > Propionibacteriales > Propionibacteriaceae > Luteococcus > Luteococcus sp. Next base: position 11,316 of record NZ_JBHWOO010000238.1, read on the forward strand.
TACCACTGTCCACGCGGCATCTTCCTGTCCATCGAGGACCCCGACGGCATCGAGCCCGGGCTGAAGAGCTACGGCCACGGGCCGGACGACGTCGACCTGGTGGTGGTGACCGATTCCGAGGGGATCCTGGGCATCGGCGACCAGGGCGTCGGAGGCGTGGCGATCACCGTCGGCAAGCTCAGCGTCTACACCGCAGCGGCCGGCATCCACCCCGGGCGGGTGCTGCCCGTCGTGCTGGACGTGGGCACCGACAACATCGAATTGCTCACCGACGAGACCTACCTCGGCTACCGGCACGCCCGCGTGCGCGGCGAACGCTATGACGAGTTCGTGCAGCGCTTCGTGGAGACCGTCACCCAGCTCTACCCGCGCGCCATGGTGCACTGGGAGGACTTCGGGGCCAGCAATGCCCACCGCATCCTGGAGCGCTACCGCGACGAGATCTGCACCTTCAACGACGACATCCAGGGCACGGCGGCCGTGGTGGTGGCCGCCATCCTCAGCGCCGTGCGTCGCAGCGGCCAGTCGCTGGCCGAGCAGCGCATCGTCATCCACGGAGCCGGAACCGCCGGCATCGGTATCGCCGACCTGCTGGTGGAGGGGATGGTGCTGCAGGGGATGGAGCGCAAGGACGCGCTGGGCTGCTTCTGGGGGCTCGGCTCACGCGGCCTGCTGCGCGAGGGGCTGCCGATGCGCGACTTCCAGCAGCCCTACGCCCGCTCCGCCGAGGAACTGGAGAGCTGGATCTGCGATGCGCCGGGCCGCCACGAGCTGGCCGACGTGGTGCGCAACACCCACCCGACGATCCTGGTCGGGGCCTCGGCCCAGGCCGGCGCCTTCGACGAGAAGCTGGTGCGCGACATGGCGCGCCACTGCGAGACGCCGATCATCATGCCGCTGAGCAATCCGACAGCCAAGGCGGAGGCCGTCCCAGCAGACCTGCTGGCCTGGACCGATGGCCGCGCCCTGATCGCCACCGGCTCGCCCTTCGAGCCCGTGGTCCACGACGGTGTGCGGCACGTCATCGCGCAGGCCAACAATGCGCTCGTCTTCCCCGGCCTGGGGCTGGGCGTGGCAGCCTGCGAGGCGAGCCGGGTCAGCGACGGCATGATCGCCGCCGCGGCCGAGGCGGTGGCCCAGATGGTCACCTCCCGCGCTCCCGGTGCCTCGCTGCTGCCGAGCATGGGCCGTCTGCGGGCGGTCTCGGCCTGGGTCGCCAAGGCCGTTGCCGAGAGGGCCGAGCAGGAGGGTCTGGCACGGCACAAGATGACCGACCCGATCCAGGAGATCCTCCAGCTGATGTGGACCCCCGACTACCCGACCGTCGAGGTGGTGTGAGTGCCCGCAGGCCCCTGTGACCAGGCCGCGCAGGTGTTGTCGCAGGAGGACTGGCAGGCGCGCGCCGGGGCACATCGGGAGCGCGCCGAGGCGCTGCTGGCCGGGGTGGCGGAGCGGCGCCGTCGCGGCGAGCGCCATCCGGTCGAGGACTTCCTGTTCGACTACTACACCCTGCGCCCCGGTGAGCTGGTGCGTTGGCATCCCGGTGCCGGCGTGGTGCTCGACGACCCGGACGGCCAGTTCGCGCTGAAGTTCTATCGCCACCAGGACGGCCGCTCGCAGGTGGACGTCGAGGCCTTCCTCGAGCGGCGCGGCCGGACGCTGGAGTGGACCGTGGAGCTGCTCTCGCGCACTGCGGAGCGGCCGGCGGCGCTGGGTTGTTTCGGCATGCACGAGTGGGCGATGGTCTACCACCTGCGGCCCGACCAGACCCGGCACAGCCACCTGCCGCTACGCTTCGACCCCGCGCGCGTGGCGGAGGTGGTGGAGCAGGTGGGCGTGCGGTGCAGCCACTTCGACGCCTTGCGCTTCTTCACCGAAGACGCGGTGCCGCTCAACAGCCTCTCGCCGACGCGTGAGACCCAGGCTGAGATGGACCAGCCGGGTTGTCTTCACGCGAACATGGATCTCTACAAGTGGTGCGGCAAGATGCTGCCGTTGGTGGACTCCGGCCTGCTGCTGGACTGCTATGGGCTGGCGCTCGAGATCCGCGAGCTTGACATGCAGGCCAGTGCCTATGACCTGTCCGGCTGGGGCTACGAGCCGGTGGCCGTCGAGACCCCGGAGGGGCGTGCCGAGTACGTGCGACGGCAGCGCGGCTTCTCCGAGCAGGCCCAAGTGCTGCGACGGCGACTGCTGGGCCAGCTGCAGCCGTTCAGGGCTGTCCTCGTCTGAAGGCTGGCTGTGGCGGGCGTGGCAGGGGCGGTCATGGACCCCATCTGGCCTAGGGTGACTAGCCGGACCCAAGCCCCTCAAGGAGAGACGTGACCGACACCCCAGCCCACCTCCGCCGCGGCGCAGCCCTGCTCGGCCTCGTCTCCCTCGCGGGCCTGACGAGCTGCGCGCACGTGGAGCCCACCGCGGCCCCCGGCAAAGCGTCGGTGACCGTCACGACCGCTGCCTCGCCCTCGGCCAGTGGGTCCGTCAGCTCGGCGCCTGCATCGCCCGGTCCGTCCCAGCCCCCGAGCGCCGGTGCGACGGCGAGTGCCTCGGCGAGTGTCACTGCGAGCCCTTCGGTGAGCCCCACCCCCAGCGCCGCCCCCCGCGCCGTGGTGAGTGCTGCCAGCGGCGAGGAGAAGGTGCGCGAGCTGCAGCACCGGCTGCAGCAGCTGGCCTGGTTCGAGGGCAGGATCACCGGGAAGCTGGGCGAGGACACGGTTGCAGCGGTGCGCGGCTTCCAGGCCAAGCGGGGACTGCAGGCCACCGGTGTCGTCGATGACAGGACCTGGAAGGAACTGGTTGGCCGTACCAAGCAGCCCACCCATGACCAGATGCACAACATCCTTCGCCCCGGCCCGGCCCTGCTCAAGAAGGGTGCCGCCGGCGCCTCGGTGAAGGACCTCCAGGCGCGCCTGAAGCAGATCGGCTGGTTCTCCGGGAAGGTCACCGACACCTACGGCGATGCCACCGTCAGCGCCGTCGAGCAGTTCCAGGCCAAGCGCGGCATCCCCACCACGGGAGAGGTCGACCAGCGCACCCTGGACCGGCTGAATGCCATGACCCGCAAGCCGACCGCCGACGAGCTGGCCAACCGTCAGCCCAAGGCGCGGGCGGCACGTCTCGATCCGCGCTGCATGACCGGCCGGGTCATCTGCATCTCCAAGACCAGCCGCACCCTCAGCTGGGTGGTCGACGGCACGGTGCGCTCCACGATGGACGTGCGTTTCGGGTCCGAGCTGACGCCCACCCGGGAGGGGACCTTCCAGGTGAACTTCAAGTCCCGCGACCACGTGAGCACCCTGTACCACACCAAGATGCCCTTCGCGTTGTTCTTCTCGGGCGGCCAGGCGATCCACTACTCGGCCGACTTCGCGGCGCGCGGCTACAACGGCGCGTCCCACGGCTGTGTCAACGTGCGCAACTACGACGCGGTCGCCTCCCTGTTCAACCAGGCCCGCACCGGTGATCGGGTGGTCGTGCACCGTTGAGCCGGGGGGCTGGTCAGCCCTCCACCTTGAGGGCCGCCACCTGGCGGCCGTGCGTGCCGGCCAGGAAGATGGTGGTGTCGCCACGCTCCTTCTCGAACAGCACGCGCCCGGTGAGTGTCTGCCCGGCCCGGATCGGCTGCCCGGCCAGGTAGTCGTTGCCCGTTGAGGACGGGTCGTACTGGCGTGCCGTGGGCCCGTTGTCGAGTGCGAAGAAGTCCAGTCGCTGCTGGCCCTGGGTGAGGCTCACCCGGATGGTGAGCACCAGGCCCTCGCTGGTCCATTCGTCGCGCAGGATCTCGAAGGTGCCGGCGCTGGCCTCCTCGGCATTGGCGAAGGGGATCGAGCGCAGGTTCCCGGTGGCGGGGGCGCGTCCGGGCGTCGGGTCCGCGGCGGTGGCCCCTTCGGTCGGGATGCTGGCGGTCGGCGCCGGGCGTGTGGTCTGCGGTTCGGGCCCAGAACCCATCCGCGCCACCCCCCACAGCAGGCCTCCGACGATGGCCAGGGCGAGCAACGACAGGAGCAGGGGGAGCCGGCTGCGGGGCGGTGCCGCGAGTTCGGGTGGCAACGAGGTCGGCGCCTGTGGCTGCCCGGGATGAGGCTCGCTGCCCGGGGTGGGGGCCGGCTGTCCGAAGGGCTGGCGGGGATCGCGCTCATTGCTGGGGCGTTGGCCGAAGGGCTGGCGCGGGTCGCGGCTGGGGGGCTGGGTCATGGTGCGGCCAGCCTAGTCGCCCGTTGTGACGCGCTGCGCTCCCAGGAGCCTGTTGTCCACAGATTGACGGGTCTGCTGCAAGGGTGGTTCGGCGGTGGATCACTGACGGTTTCGCCGGCGCCACCTCGACAATGGAGGGGCATGGACGATGACATCACCCGCCTGCGACTCTCCGACAGCCAGGACCTCCTGGCCCTGGCCCCCTACCTTCTGGGCTACCAACCCTGCGAACAGCTCGTCTTCGTCGTGATCGCCTCGGGACGCCTCGTGCTCACCGGCGCGGTGGCGGCCGAGGGTGTACTGCACGAGGAAGCGACCCGCGACAGCATCAGCACGGCACTGGACCAGTTCGACGACCCCATGGTGCTGCTCGCCTGCTGGAGCCAGGACGAGGACCTGGCCGAGCAGGTGCTGGGACGGGCGGAAGTGTGGGCCGACCCGTCGCGGGTCCTCGATTCGATCCACGTCGGTACACGTCGCTGGCGCTCGCGCTGGGCCATGCCCGACCATGCCGGCGGTGACGTCGAGGAGCTGGAGGGGCTGCCGGTGGTGGCCCAGGCCATCGTGGCCGGCCTGGTGCGTGCGCCGGACCGTGGCCATGCCGTCGCCGTGGTCGAGGGTCCCGACCCGTCGTCGGGGCTCGAGGACCGGCTGCTGGACGCGGAGGACCGGCTGCACCCCTTGGACTGGACCCACTGGGAGGCCCGTGCACTTGAACTCCAGCAGGCAGGGTTGGATGCAGTCCAGGCTGCCGGGTCGCAGCGGATCCCGGTGGAGGTGCAGGGCGACCTTCTCGAATGGGAGGCCCTGCTGGCCCAGGCAGCAGTGCTGGCGGGGGACGAGGTCACCCGCGAGCGGCTCTGGATGCGTCTGGGGCGTCGGGAGGCCCAGCCAGCCCTCGACTTCTGGACCCAGGTGGTGGCCACCACGCCCGAGCCCTGGGCGAGCGGGCCGCTGGTGATGATGGCCTTCAGCGCCTGGCTGGCCGGCCAGGGGGCGCTCCACGTGGCCTGCCTGGAGCGACTCACCAGGTTGGGGGCCCAGGGCTCACAGGTGGAGGTGCTGGAGATTGCCAACCGGTGCGCCGTTGCGCCCTCGCGCTGGGAGCAGGTGCGTGCGGCAGAGGTCTTCGGGGTGCCTGCCTGAGCCGGCGCGGCGGCCGATAGCGTGGGAGGCATGTTCCTGCTCGTCCGTGCCAGCCGTGACCTCGAAGGTTCTGCCACAGCGACTCGGGACGCACTGGTCGCTGGCGGGATGCCTGCGGTGCTGCAGGAGGCCACCGCTTCACCGAGGACGCAGGACGAGCAGTGGCGGCACCTGGTCACCCGTCTCGATGCCGGGACAGGCCTGGACCAGGGCGGACTGTCCTGGCTCGGCGAGGGTGCGGCAGTGGCCTCCTGTGACCTCCAGGTGCCGTTTGCCGACGAGTCCGGTGGGGCACTGGTGCTCGTCGACGAGATTGCCGCCGTCGTGGGAGCCACTGGGGGATTGCTCTTCGTGGCCGCCGACGACTTGGTGCGGCTGTGCGGAGATGGGTTGAGCGCCGCCGACCGCACCGAGCTCGCGGCCCAGTGGGCTCAGGTGCACGGCCTGGCGCTGGTCCTGGTGCTCTCGGACACCGACGTGGTGGCGGTCAAGGGGGATGGGCGTACCCAGGATCAGGCAGGCCAGTGGACCGTTGACGATCCCGTGGGACGCGGCCAGACGGTGGCACGGTTGCTGGCCGCCTATGTGCGGTGCCCCGCCGACCTGGCCCAGGTCCTGCCCGCCGTGGGGGCCTGACTGCTCCTGGGACTTGTGGTGACCCCTTGCCGATTCTTCCGGAGAGGGACCTTGTAAACTCCTGCGCATGCCAACACAGGGTCCGAGCGGACCGCCAGAGCCCACTGCGCAGATGTCGATGTCCTCGGCCCGGGCGGCGGTGCTCGATGCCGTGCGCGAGCGCGGCAGGCTCTGTTCGGTGCGTGAAATCGCCGAGGAGTTCGAGCTGCACCCCAACACGGTGCGCGAACATCTCGACGCCCTGCTCGACCAGGGACTGGTCGCTCGCGAGTCCGCCCGGCCCACCGGTCGCGGACGCCCGGCCCTGATGTACCGGGCCACCAGCGCCGCCGAGGACGTCGCCCGCGACTACGAACTGCTCACCAAGGTCCTGTCGGAGCAGATCGCCTCGATGCCCAATGGCGTCGAGGTGGCTCGTCAGGCGGGGCGCACCTGGGGCGATGCCCAGGTGGCGGGGGCCGACGGGGTCCGCCCCACCGACCTGGGGCCACACGTGGCGCGGCTCGGTTTCGAGCCGACCCAACCCGATGCCACTGGCCGCCTGGTCCTGCGTGCCTGCCCGATCCTGTCCGCGGCACGCCGCAATCCCGAGATCGTGTGCACCGTCCACCTGGGCTTCGTGGAGGCGATGGTCGAGGCCGCCGGTGGTGACCCCGACGACATCGACCTGGCTCCGATGGGCGACCCTGCGGGGTGCGTGCTGCGCGTCGGGGCGCTGGCAAGACCCCAGGAGTGAGGGCACTGTCCAAGGGCTGACCGCCGCCAGGTAGCATTTGTCACGCCATGGACATTGCAAAATCATCCTCCGGGGGGCTCGACCGTCCCCACCGTCTCACTCGCCGAGCCTGGCACGGCCGCGCCTCGCTGCCGATGTTGGCGTGGGCCATCGTCACGATCCTGGTGGTGGTCAACCACCGCTTCCTGCCGGTGGCCACTTGGCTGATGGTGCACTGCACCGTCCTCGGGATCGCCAGCAATGCGATCGTCGTGTGGAGCAACCACTTCGCCGATGCGGTCCTGCGCAGTCGTGATCGTGGTCATCGCCGCGAGGCCGTCCAGCTCATTCTGCTGAACACCGCGCTGGTGCTCCTCGTCGCGGGCGTGGCGGGGCAGTGGAGCATCCTGGTGTGGCTGGCCGCGGCCCTGCTGGTGTCCCTGGCGGCGACGGCGGTGGTGGGCCTGGCACGCCAGGCGCGCCAGAGCCTCCCGGCACGCTTCTCGATGACCATCGCCTGGTACCAGGCCGCCGCCTGTTGCCTCGTGCTCGGCGTCGTCCTCGGAGCCTTGATGGCCGTTCCCTTCGGCCGCTGGTCCGACGTGCTGCTCGCCAGCCACCTGGTGCTCAATGCGCTGGGGTGGATCGGGCTGACCATTCTCGGAACCCTGGCCACCCTGTGGCCCACCATGCTGCGCACCCGCGCCCCCGAGGGCGTGGAGCAGGCCGCTGCCAAGGCACTGCCCACGGCCTTGGTGGGCATCGCGGTCTGTGCCCTGGCTCCCTTCCTGCATCCCGTGGCGCCGCTGTGGTGGCGCATCATCGGGGCTCTGGGCATGGTCACCTTCCTCGCCGCGGTGCTCACCCAGACCGGGCCGATGCTGGCCGTCTGGCGTGCCAAGCGGGCCGCGACCTTCCCCGCCCTGTCCACCGGCCTGGGCATGGCCTGGCTGCTGGGCTGGCTCGGCTGGTGCGTCTGGCTGTGGATGTCGAGCACCTCGCCCGCGGTGATGGTGGGGCGTCTGCGACCCACCGTCCCGGTGCTGCTGGTCGGCTTCGTGCTGCAGGTGTTGTGCGGTGCGCTGGCCTACCTGGTGCCCGTGGTCCTGGGTGGTGGGCCGGCCATGGTGCGCACCACCACCGCCCTGTTCGAGAAGGGCGCCGTGGCGCGGCTGGCCGTGGTGAACCTGGGCCTGGCCCTGTTCCTGCTGCCGATCACCTCGGTGTGGAAGGTCACCAGCTCGCTGGCCGTCTTCGTCGCCCTGTCCCTCTTCGTGGTCCGCCTGGTCGCCGCCCGCCGCGCCCGTCGCCGAGGACTGGCCGACGAAAGGGCGACGCACGAGCCGTCGCCGAAGCGACTGGGGCGCGGTGTGGCCATCGGGCTGGCCTGGCTGCTGGCCACCGGCGTGGTCGCGCTGGCCGTCGACCCGGTCTCCTTCAAGTCCATGGCAGGCCTGACCCGCAGCGGGTCGGGGGTTGCTGCCACCGGGCAGACCACCACCGTCGACATCGTCGCCCAGAACATGACCTTCACCCCTGACCGCATCGAGGTGCCGGCCGGCAACCGCCTGGTGATCCGGCTCACCAACAAGGACGAGGGCCTGACCCACGACCTGATCCTCGACACCGGAGCCACCAGCGGCCGCCTGGCGCCGGGGGAGAGCACCGAGTTCGACGCCGGCATCATCGATGGACCCACCGCCGGCTGGTGCTCGGTGACCGGCCACCAGGCGATGGGCATGACCTTCCAGGTGGACGTCCCCGGTGCGCAACCCTCGGCCACCGCCACCGCCGCCGACACCGCCCAACAGGCCTCCGGCCCGGCCGCCGCGCCCACCTTCACCCCCGGACGTGCCTACTCGGCCGGCTGGAGCCCGCGCGAGGCCCGGCTCGATCCCGCCCCCGCGACGAAGCTGCACCGCACGACCCTGCGCGTCACCGACGAGGTCATGGAGGTGGCGCCGGGCGTGCAGCAGACCATGTGGACCTTCAACGAACAGGCCCCCGGACCGGTGCTGCGGGGCCGCATCGGCGACGTCTTCGAGATCACCCTGGTCAACGACGGCGGCATGGGCCACAGCATCGACTTCCACGCCGGGGCGCTGGCCCCCGACCGTCCGATGCGCACCATCGCCCCCGGCGAGTCACTGGTCTACCGCTTCACCGCCACCCGGGCCGGCATCTGGATGTACCACTGCTCCACCGCCCCCATGAGCGTGCACATCGCCAATGGCATGTACGGCGCGGTGGTCATCGATCCGCCGGACCTTCCCGAGGTCGACCGCGAGTACATCCTCGTCCAGGGCGAGCAGTACTTCGGCGCCGAGGCAGAGGGGGCCCCGGGCGTCGCCGATCCGGCCAAGATCGCCCAGGAACGGCCCGATGCCGTGGTCTTCAACGGCCACCCCAACCAGTACGACCACAGCCCCGTGGCCGCGACGGCTGGGGAGCGGGTGCGCTTCTGGGTGCTGGATGCCGGACCGAACCGCCCGTTGGCCTTCCACATCGTCGGGGCCCAGTTCGACACGGTCTGGAGCGAGGGCGCTTGGCGGCTGCGACGCGGCGCCTCACCGGGGGTGTCCTCCGGCACCGACGGCGGGAGCCAGACCCTCGGACTGCTGGCCAGCCAGGGCGGCTTCGTCGAGACCGTCTTTCCCGAAGCCGGGAACTACCCGATGGTCAACCACCAGATGGTCGACGCCGAACGCGGCGCCCATGGCATCGTGAAGGTCAGCTGAGCCGCCCGCGCCGATCCCAAGACTCCGTCCACAGGTGCCCGTCATCCACAGGAGCGGGTGGGCGTGACCATCGCGGCTATCCCACCCACACACTCCTGGTGTGAGGAGAACTGACGAACGTCTCGACGAACTGGCGCGCGCCCGGCTGGCCTTCGTGGTCTCCGGCGGGCAGCTGGTTCCCACCGGACCGCGGCGTGCCGCCGATCCGCCCGAAGGTGCCGAGCCGTCAGGCGTCGGCATCGAGGACCTCGAGGACTGGGCCCCACACGACTTCGCACGCCACGACGGGCGAGGGCGGTCCGATGTCACGACGTCCACCCCGCGGCAGGGCGAGGACGAACCAGGGATCGGGACAGTCGCCACCGGTGACGAGTACATCGCCGGACACCGCCAGTGGGGCACCAACGCGCTCGAGCGTGGCCGACGCTTCGTCGAAGGGCACCTGAGCGCGGTCTGTCTTGTGCTGGCCCTCGGGCTGCTGTTCACCGCTGCGGTGGTGATGCGTGCCCGCCCCACCACCGTCGAGCTGAGCCAGCAGCCACTGCCGGTCGCGACGCCTTCCGCGCAGCCTGCGACCGGACAGGTGGCCTCGCCAGCGCCAGCCTCGTCGGCCATCCCGGCACGAATCCGCATCCACGTCGCCGGGGCGGTGGTGCGTCCCGGCGTGGTCACCCTGCCTGCCGGAGCCCGCGTGGCCGATGCAGTCGGTGCGGCAGGAGGCCTGCGACAGGACTCCCGGCTGGGGCAGCTCAACCTCGCCGCACCTCTGGGAGATGGAGACCAGGTGTGGGTGGGCGACAGCAGGCAGCCAGGGGGCGAGGTGAGACCGGCGGGGCAGACTGCCCCGGCTGACGGGCCGGGGGCGGCAGCGCAGTCCGGGGCAGGGACGCCCGGTAGGACGCCCACGGGTGGCGCAGACGGGACGCGGCAGGTGGACCTCAACCAGGCAACGCTCGAACAGCTCGACCAACTGCCCGGGGTCGGGCCGGTGACGGCCCAGAGGATCCTCGCCTGGCGCCAGGAGCACGGTCGCTTCAGCCGGGTCGAGGAGCTCCAGGAGGTCGACGGAATCGGTCCCAAGACCTACTCCCAGTTGTCGACCCATGTCCGAGTCTGAGGATGACCACGAACCGGCCGACCTGCGGCTGCTCCCGGTCGCCGCCGCCTGCTGGGCGGGCAGCTGGTGGGGATGCGCCCCTGGATGGGGCAGTGGGCTCGTCATCACGGCCATCACCCTGGTCGTGTGCCTGGTGCTGGCACGTCGTGGCAGGAGCTGGCAGGCCGTCGCCGTGCTGTGTGCCGTCCTGGTGGGCGCTGGTGGTGCCGGGATGCGACACCACCAACTCCAGAACAGCCAGCCGGCCGAACTCGCCCGCGACCGGGCCCAGGTCAGCCTCACCGCCCGCCTGCCGAGTGAGGCCAGGATCCATCCAGCCCGAGGACACCTGCCCGAATCGGCCACGGCGACCGTCGTGCTCCGCCAGGTCGACGGGCGCGGATCGTCGGTGCGGCAACGAGTCGCGCTGCGGGTGCGTGCCCCGGGCCCGGCGGCAGCCTCCCTGGTGGATGCGCCCGTGGGTTCGACGATCATGCTCGAGGGACGACTGGCGCCGTCGCAGCCCGGACGTCCTGAAGCGGCAGAACTGACCATCCGAGCGCCGGTGCGGGTGCTTGAACCACCCGGCAGGGCAGCGCGCGTCACCAACCATCTCCGGGCTGGCCTGCGTGAGTCGATGCGCTGGTCACCGCCGATGCAGACCGGTCTGGTCCCCTCGCTCGTGGTGGGCGACGTGCAGGGGCTCGATCCAGCCCTGGAGGAGTCCTTCCGGGCGACCGGGCTGACGCACCTCACTGCGGTCTCGGGCACGAACCTGTCGCTCATGCTGGTGGCCCTGCTGGGGGCGGTCCGTTGGGCGGGGGTGCGGGGTTGGGCGGTGCGCTGGACCGGCCTGTTCGGGGTGGTGGTCTTCGTCGTCATCTGCCGCTCGGAGCCCAGCGTGCTGCGCGCGGGCGCCATGGGTCTGGTGGCCTTGGCCGGGCTGGGTCTGGCCGGCGGCCGGCAGCGTGGCCTGCGGCACCTGTGCGTGGCGGTCTGGTTGCTCCTGCTGGCCGACCCGTGGCTCGCGCGCTCGCTCGGCTTCGTCCTGTCGACCCTGGCCACGGCGGGGATCCTGTGGTGGGGCGGGCGCTGGTGCCGGTCGATGCGCTGGGCGCCGGGATGGCTGGCCGAGGCCGTCGCCATCCCCTTGGCCGCCCAGCTCGCCACCCAGCCGGTCGTCACCAGCCTCAACGGGCAGGTCTCCATGGTCGGTCTGGCCGCCAACGCCCTGGCCGGACCCTTCGTCGGGCCGGCGACCGTGCTCGGGCTGGTGGCGGTGCTCCTGGCGCCGATGTCTGGCACGGCTGCCGCCATGGCCGGGTGGCTGGCGGGGTGGTGCGTGCAGCCGGTCATCTGGATCGCCACCGCCGGGGCTGGCCTGCCTGCCGCCACCTGGCGCTGGCCGGCGACGACACCGATGCTGGTGCTGCTGGCCGCGGTCTGCCTGTGCCTGTGTGGGGTGGTCCCGGCAGTCCTCTCCTCTCGCTTGTGGTGCCTGCTGGCAGCGCTGCTGCTCTGCCTGACCAGCCTGCGCTCCCCACAGCCGCTCGGATGGCCCGGACCGTGGCAGGTGGCCTTCTGCGATGTCGGGCAGGGCGATGCCACCGTGCTGCGGGTCGACGAGCACAGCGCCGTCCTGGTCGATGCAGGACCGCCAGGCGGCGGCGCTCGCGACTGCCTGCGGACGCTGGGCATCGAGCGCATCACCACGCTGGTGCTCACCCACTACCACGCCGACCACATCGGTGGCCTGCCCGAGGTGCTGCGTCGGGTGCGCGTCGAGCGGGCCCTCGTCGACCCGCGCACCGCCGCACCCGGGGCGGATCGTGCGCTGCAGATGCTGCGCGAGGCGGGCGTCGAGGCCGAGCCCGCCACGCTGGGGGAGGGTTTCACCGAGGGAGCCGTCTCGTGGCAGACGGTGGGGGTCGGGGCAGGGCTGCCACTGACGACCGGCGGGGCAGACAGCGGGGAGGGGGAGAGCTCCGCGGAGAATGACGGGGCTGTCGTGGCCGTCGCCCAGGTGGGGGAGCTGCGGGTGGTGCTGCCCGCCGACGTGGAGCCACCGGGCCAGCAACCACTGGTGGAGCGCGGCTGGGCGCCCCAGGCGCAGGTCCTCAAGATGCCCCACCACGGGTCACGACGCCAGGACGAGCGCTTCTGGTGCCAGTCCGGCGCTTCCCTGGCCGTCGCCAGTGCGGGCTGGCGCAACAGCTACCGGCACCCGACCCCGACTGCCCTGCAGCTGGCCGAGCGCTGCGGCATGACCGTGGCCCGCACGGATCTGGGCGGCACCGTCACCGTCTGGCGCCAGGGCGTGCGGCTGGAGGTTCGTGCCCAGCGCGACGGGCCCCCATGACCGGTGGGGCCTTGCGGCCGCGCACGCCCGGCCGTCGCCCTTGCGGTGGCCGGATCTGTCGGTGCCGACTGGCATGCTTGGAGCCATGGCCAGCCAGCGCACCTCCCGCCCCGCGAGCACCCAGCAGACCTTCGGCAGCGCGCTGCTGGTGACCGGCACCGAACAGCTCATCGCCGAGCGGATCGTCGCCGAGCGGGTCACGGCGGCGCGTCGGGCCGAGCCCAGTGCCGAGGTGACGAAGGTGGTGGCCGTCGAGCTGGAGGGCAACCGCTTCGCCGAGCTCACCGGAGGCTCGCTCTTCGCGGCCGCGAGCATCGTGGTGGTGGAGGACCTGGCGAACCTCTCCCAGGACCTCTTCGACGCCGTGCTCGCCACCGCCAAGGATCCTGGGCCCGAGCTCTGCCTCACGCTGGTGCACGGGGGAGGGCAGAAGGGCAAAGGTCTGCTGGACAAGCTCAAGAAGGCGAAGGTGGAAGTGGCCGAAGCCGCCCCCGTCAAGGCTTGGGAACTGCCCCGCTGGGTCTCGACCGAGGCCAGGCGGCTGCGCATCCAGATGGACGCCGAGGCGGCGCAAGCCCTCGTCGACGCGGTCGGTCACGACCTGCGGGCCCTGGCCGGGGCGGTCTCGCAGCTGGGAAGCGACTGGCAGGACCAGACGATCACCGCCGCCATGATCCAGCGCTACTTCGCCGGGCGCGCCGACGTCACCAGCTTCGCCGTCGCCGACGACATCATGGCCGGCAACCCCGGGCAGGCCCTGGAGAAGCTGCGCTGGGCGCTGTCGACCGGGGTGGCCCATGTCCTGGTGACCAGCGCCGTCGCCAACTCGCTGCGGGGCCTGGGCAAGTACCTCGACGCCCGTTCGGCCCGCCTGCCCGAGGGCCAGCTCGCCCGAGAGGTTGGCGTCCCGCCGTGGAAGCTCAAGGACCTCTCGCGGCTGTCGCGCAGCTGGAGCGCCGAGGGCATTTCGCAGGCGGTGCAGGCCGTCGCGAAGGCGGATGCCCAGGTGAAGGGCGCTGCCAGCGATCCGGATTTCGCCCTGGAGCAGATGCTGCTGGCCATCGACCGCGCCCACCGCGTGGGACGCGACTGAGCCTGCCCGCTCGACGGGGGAATGCCGCACACCCCTTGCCTGGGCACCACTGCGCAGGTAGCACGAAACCAGCGCCCTGGCCCCCAGTCGGGACAGGACGCTGGTCCTGGAGATCTGTCACATCATCGGCCAGAGCCGACGGTGATCACGGGTGCACGTCAGTGCAGCAGGCGCGAGGCCTGGATCAGAGCGAGGCAGCCTTGGTCGAGATCGACGACTTGCGGTTGGCGGCCTGGTTCTTGTGGATGACGCCCTTGGAGACAGCCTTGTCCAGCAGGCGGTTCGCGGTCTTGGCCAGGGTCTGGGCCTTCTCGGTCTCACCAGCGGCAGCGGCATCGTTGAAACGACGGACGGCGGTACGCAGACCGGACTTGACGGCCTTGTTGCGCAGACGCGCCTTCTCGTTCGTCTTGTTGCGCTTGATCTGGGACTTGATGTTTGCCACGTGTATAACCCTCTGACTGGAGTCGGATCTGGAAAGCAGAAGAAATCTTGGTGCGCCTTTTGGACGCGACAGGTCACACTACCAGCCCAGCGGCTAGCCGCTCAACTCGACGGCTTGGCGGCACTTCATAGGCTGGAGACATGAGCAACCAGAACCGGACGACCCGAACCGAGACCGACAGCATGGGCGAGATCCAGGTGGACGCCTCGCGTCACTGGGGCGCCCAGACCGAGCGCAGCCTGCACCACTTCGACATCGGCCGAGAGACCTTCGTGTGGGGACGTCCCATGGTCAAGGCCCTGGGCGAGCTGAAGAAGGCCGCGGCGCGCGCCAATGCCGAGCTGGGGGAGCTGCCCACCGACATCGCCGAGCTGGTCGTCAAGGCCGCCGACGAGGTCGTCGCCGGCGCCCTGGACGAGGACTTCCCGCTGGTGGTCTTCCAGACCGGCTCGGGAACGCAGTCCAACATGAACGCCAACGAGGTGATCAGCAACCGGGCCATCGAGCTGGCCGGCGGCGAGATGGGCAGCAAGAGCCCCGTCCACCCCAATGACCACGTCAACCGTGGCCAGAGCTCCAATGACACCTTCCCGACCGCGATGCACGTGGCGGTGTGCACCCAGTTGACCGCCGAGCTGTACCCCGGTGTCGGGCAGCTGCGCGACACGCTCGCCGCGCTGGCCGAGGAGCACCAGGACCTCGTGATGGTGGGCCGCACCCACCTGCAGGACGCCACCCCGGTGACCTTGGGCCAGGTGATCGGTGGCTGGGTGGCCCAGATCGACGAGGCGCTGCAGGCCGTGCACTTCGCCGACGAGCAGACCCGCGCCCTGGCCATCGGCGGCACCGCCGTGGGGACCGGCCTCAACTCCCACCCCGACTTCGGCCCCCGCACCGCCTCCTTCCTCAGTGAGCAGACAGGCATCGACTTCCGCCAGGCCGACGACCTGTTCGCGGCGTTGAGCGCCCACGACGCCCTGGTCACCCTGTCGGCCGCGCTTCGCACCCTGGCCGGGGCCCTGTTCAAGATCGCCAATGACGTGCGCTGGTATGCCTCCGGCCCGCGCGAGGGCATCGGCGAGCTGCTGATCCCCGAGAACGAACCGGGCAGCTCGATCATGCCGGGCAAGGTGAACCCCACCCAGTGTGAGGCCCTGACGATGGTCTGCGCGAAGGTCTTCGGCAATGACGCGACGGTGGCCTTCAGTGGCTCGCAGGGCAACTTCCAGCTCAATGTCTACAAGCCGGTGATGGCCTGGAGCGTGCTGGAGTCGATCCAGCTGCTGGCCGATGCCTGCCGCAGCTTCGAGGAGCACTGCGCCCGGGGCATCGAGCCCAACCGCGAGGTGATCGCCGAGCACCTGGACAGTGACCTGATGCTGGTCACCGCCCTCAACCGCCACATCGGCTATGACAAGGCGGCCAAGATCGCCAAGACCGCACACAAGCAGGGCAGCACCCTCAAGGAGGCCGCCGTCGAGCTGGGCCTTGTCAGCGCTGAGGACTTCGACCGCTGGGTGGTGCCGATCGAGATGACCCGCCCCAGCGCTGGCTGAGCCACCTGCCAAAGCCGTCACCAGCGTAGGCGCGACCAGCGGCAGGGCTCAGAGCCAGCCCTGCCGCTGGGCGCGCTGGATGGCCTCGTGCCGATTGCTGGTGCCCAGCTTGGCCACCGCGCTGGACAGGTAGTTGCGCACCGTCCCCGGTGACAGGTGGGCGCGCAAGGCGATCTCCTCGACCGGCGCCCCGTCCGCAGCCAGCTCCAGCACGTCGGCCTCGCGCGCCGTCAACGGTGAGTCGCCGGCCGCCATCGCCTCAGCGGCCAGCTGCGGGTCGACGTGGCGCCCGCCGGCGGCCACCTCCCGGATCACCCGGGCCAGGGTGCTGGCCGCCACCGTCTTGGGCAGGAAGCCCCGCACGCCCGCCGCGAGTGCCTTCTTCAGGTGTCCTGGACGGCCGTGGCCGGTGACGATGATGCAGCGGCAGTCCGGCTGTTCCCGCAGGATCTCGACGGCGGCGTCGATGCCGTCGAGGCCCGGCATCTGCAGGTCCAGCATCGCCACGTCCGGCTGGTGGTGGCGGGCGGCCGTGACGGCCTCCTGGCCGCTGGCGGCCACCGTCACCACCTCCACGTCGTCCTCCAGCTCCAGCAGTGAGACCAGGGCGTCGCGGATCAGCGTCTCGTCGTCGGCAACCAGCAGGCGGATCATCGTTCTCCTTCGGGGGCAGCGGCCAACGGCAGTGTGAAGGTCACCACGAACTGGGATCCGTCGCTGGCGGTCTCGATCGTCCCACCCAGCGGCGTGATCCGTTCGGCCAGGCCGACCAGTCCCGAGCCGGCGCCGTGGCGCGTCCGTCGGGCCCCGTCATTGGTGACGGTCAGCCGCACCCGGTCACCGGTCTCAAGGGCAATGGTGCACCAGGTCGCCTCGCTGTGCCGCACCACATTGGTCACCGCCTCCCGCAGCGCCCAGCCCAGCGCCTCCTGGTGTGGCGCGTCGATGGTGGCGACGACCGACTCGCCACTGACACGGGTGCTCACCCCGCTGGTGCCCAGGATCGCGCGGGCGCCGGCCAGCTCGGTCGCGAGCTCCGCCCGCCGGTAGCCGGCCACGACGGCGCGCATCTCCTCCAGTGCCTCGCTGGCCACGGTGTGCACCGACTCCATCTCGGCGACCGCCCGATCGGTGCGATCCCGGCGCACCAGCTCGGCGGCGAGCTGGCTCTTGAGGGCGACGGCCGACAGGCTCCGGCCGACGACGTCGTGCAGGTCGCGGCTGAAGCGCAGGCGCTCCTCTGCGACGGCCAGTCGGGCGGCGGTGGCGCGGGCGGCCTCCAGCTCGGCGACGACGCCGAGCATCCAGCCGGACAGCCGGCAGGTGTAGACGAGGCTGCCGATCACGATGCTGGGCACCAGGGCCAGCACGAGGGCGGTGAAGGGATCCAGGCCACGCAGCAGCACGATGAGCAGCGGAAGGCCGATCAGGGCGCAGAGCAGGACGATGGTCTGGCGCCGGTCGAGCAGGCAGGCCAGCACGCAGGCCGGGGCGATCACGCTGCTGACCGCGATCGCATGCGGGGTTCCCCAGCTCACCTGCGGGACGATTGGCACGAAGAGGCTGGCAACCAGGAGGGTCACCACCACTGGTACCGACAGGCTGAGCCACTGGAGGCGGGTGGGAACTGCCCTGCCCAGGAAGACATCGAGGGCGGGTCCGAGCCAGGCGACGGCCACGACCGCGCCGACGACGACCAGTGCACCGATCGCCAAAAGCAGTGGATCGGGGGTGGCCCGCGCCACCTGGGCGAGGCCACTCAGCGGCAGCATGGGACAGATCAGCAGGACCAGTGCCGTCGAGGCGCGGGTGTAGCGGTGGAAGCGCTCGGTGGACGTGCTGCCGAGCAACCGGTTGGACAGTCCGGTTGCTCGGCGGGCTGGCGTGTGGGGGTTCACGAAGCCGATCCTGTCACCTGTCGGGCCGTCACCGGCGGGGCTCCCACGCCATGGTGCGGCGCAGGTACCAGCCGCAGGCGATCGTCCAGGCCACCATCACGGCCACCGGCTGCGCAGCTGCCGCCCAGGTCTCGGCCAGGCCCAGGTGGCGTCCGTCCATCGTGGTGCCGTTGAGGCCCAGCATCACCAGCTCCGAGACCGGGACCACCGGCAGCAGGTGCATCAGCGACTCGACGCGCTCGGGCATCGACGAGAGGGGCACGACCATGCCCGAGATGCCCATGAAGAGCAGCACGCCGGGCATCGTGGTGAGCTGCGAGGCCTCGACCGTTCGGGTGGAGACGCCGGTCTGGAAGGCGCAGATGGAGAAGAAGGCCGCCCCCAGGCCGAGCCCGACGAGCACCAGCAGGGGATTGGTGAAGGCGGGTGCGCCGAAGGCGGCGCAGGTGGCGGCCAGTACCAGGACCGCCTGCACCACCAGCACGAGGACATTGGGCAGGGCGACGCTGGCCAGGATCTCGGCGGGGTGGCTGGAGCCGGAGCGTAGCCGCTTGAGCACCAGTGACTCGCGACGGGCCACCACCGCGGTGGTCAGGTTGTAGTAGACGGCCAGGCTCAGGCCCATCAGCACCAGGGTCGTGGTGATCATGGTGGCCAGGCCTCCCTGCGGCATGGATTCGGCCAGCGTCTTCACCATGGGCAGGTTCATCAGCATCAGCACCATCAGCGGCGCCATGGCGACGGCATAGAAGAAGGCGACCTTGTTGCGCAGCAGCATGCGCATCTCGGCGGTCGCCATGCCCGTGAGGCGACGAAGGCTGCGGGCGACGGGGGAGGGAAGGCCCTGGGCGGGGGCGTCGTGGGTGGCAGGTGCGGTGGTCATCGTGAAGTCCTCCGGTGCGGTGTGGCTGGGTGGTCGTGGGTGGCGGGGGCTCAGGCGGCCGAGCGGGGTGCGTCGGCGTTGTCGGCGATCGACAGGAAGGCCTGTTCGAGGGTGGCGCTGCGGGCGTCGAGCCGGTCGAGGGTGATGCCGTGGCGTCCGGCGCCAGCCATCAGGGCCGTGAGGCTGGCCTGCAGGTCGCGGGTCTCGATCTCGACGTGCTGGGCATCGCCGACGCTGCGAAGGCGCGGGGCCTGGGCCAGGGCGGGCAGCTGCGCCAGGTCGAGCAGCTCGGACTGGGTGGTCTCGAAGCTGATGCGGGCATTCTGGCTGGCCAGGATCTGGGCGACGGTGCCCTCGGCGGCGATCTGGCCGTGGTCCATGATCGCCAGGCGGGTGGCGAGCTCCTCGGCCTCGGCGAGGTAGTGCGTGGTGAGCATGACGGTCGTGCCGTCGTCGAGCAGTGAGCGGACCAGCTGCCAGGTCACCTGGCGGCTCTGCGGGTCCAGGCCGGTGGTGGGCTCGTCGAGGAAGAGCAGTTCGGGACGCCCCATCAGGGCCAGCCCCAGGTCGAGGCGACGCTTCTCGCCGCCCGAGAGGCTCTTGACCATGACACCGGCACGGTCACTGAGGTGCACGTCGGCCAGCACGCTGGCGACGGGCCGCGGCGCGGTGAGGGTGGAGTGCCACAGCCCGGCGGTCTCAGCGACGGTCAGGTCGTCGTTGAAGCCGGCCTGCTGGAGCATGATGCCGATCCGTTCGACGATGCGGCCGCGCTGGGCAAAAGGATCGTGGCCCAGGACGCTGACACTGCCCCCGGTGGCGGGAGTCAGGCCCTCCAGCACCTCGAGGGTGGAGGTCTTGCCGGCGCCATTGGTGCCGAGCAGGGCGAAGAGCTCGCCGCGTCGCACAGTGAGGTTGATGCCACGCACCGCCTCGAAGCGGGCCTTGCCGCGGCCGTGGTGGCGGCGCAGGCCGTGGGCCTCGATCACGGTCTCGGAGGTGGCGCGGAGGTCAGCGGTGGGCTGCAGGAGGGTCGTCGTCATGTCTCCATGCTTTCGCCGTGACGGCCGCGGCGGCAGTGCGCAGCCTCACCAGTTCGGGATGACAGATGTCATGTGCTGCCGGCCGTGGCCGCCGCAGATGTGACAGGACGTGGGCCCATGAGATGATGGACCGTCGCCGCGCTGCCACTGCTGCACCTGCGCGACACCACCATCACGCACCACGACGACGGGGAGTGTCTTGAACACGCCACAGCCTGGATCGACCGAACCGGCGATCATCCGCAACTTCTGCATCATTGCGCACATCGACCACGGCAAGTCCACGCTTGCCGACCGGATGCTGCAGATGACCGGCGTCGTCGAGCAACGCGCCATGCGCGCCCAGTACCTCGACCGGATGGACATCGAGCGCGAGCGCGGCATCACCATCAAGAGCCAGGCGGTGCGTATGCCCTGGCAGGCGGACGGCACCGACCACGTGCTGAACATGATCGACACCCCCGGGCACGTCGACTTCACCTATGAGGTCTCGCGCTCGCTGCAGGCCTGCGAGGGTGCGCTGCTGCTGGTCGACGCCGCCCAGGGCATCGAGGCCCAGACGCTGGCCAACCTGTACCTGGCCATGGAGGCCGACCTGACCATCATCCCGGTACTGAACAAGATCGACCTGCCGGGTGCCCAGCCGGAGAAGTATGCCGCCGAGCTGGCCGGCCTGATCGGCTGTGACCCGTCCGACGTGCTGCTCTGTTCCGCAAAGACCGGCGAGGGCGTCGCCGAGCTGCTCGACCAGATCGTCGCGCAGATCCCGGCACCGAAGGGTGATGCCCCGGCCCCTGCCCGTGCGCTGATCTTCGACTCGGTCTACGACACCTACCGCGGCGTGGTCACCTACGTCCGGGTGGTCGACGGTGAGCTGCGCCACCGCGAGAAGATCCGCATGATGTCGACCAGGGCGACCCACGAGGTTCTCGAGGTCGGCGTCATCTCGCCCGAGCCGCTCAAGTCGGATGCCATCGGCGTGGGCGAGGTGGGCTACCTGATCACCGGCGTGAAGGACGTGCGCCAGTCGCGCGTCGGCGACACCGTGACCATCGACTCCCGTCCCGCCACCGAGGACCTGGGCGGCTACCGCCCCCCGGTCCCGATGGTCTTCGCCGGCCTCTTCCCGATCGACGGCAAGGACTTCCCGGTGCTGCGCGAGGCGCTGGAGAAGCTGCAGCTCAACGACGCCGCCCTCACCTACGAGCCGGAGACCTCCGGCGCGCTTGGCTTCGGCTTCCGCATCGGCTTCCTGGGCCTGCTGCACATGGAGATCACCCGTGAGCGCCTGGAGCAGGAGTTCAACCTGGACCTGATCTCCACCGCGCCGAGCGTGGTCTACCGCGTCGTCATGGAGGACGGCAAGGAGTTCCGCGTCACCAACCCGTCGGAGTACCCCGAGGGCAAGATCCAGGCGGTCTACGAGCCGGTGGCCAAGGCGACGATCCTGGCCCCCAGCGAGTACATCGGCACCATTCTGGAGCTGTGCCAGGCCAAGCGGGGCATCCAGACCGGCATGGACTACATCAGCGAGGACCGCGTCGAGATCCGCTACGTGCTGCCGATGGGTGAGATCGTCTTCGACTTCTTCGACGCGCTCAAGAGCCGCACCAAGGGCTATGCCAGCCTCGACTACGACCCCACCGGCGAGCAGGCCGCAGACCTGGTGAAGGTGGACATCCTGCTCAACGGCGACCCGGTGGATGCCTTCAGCTCCATCGTCCACAAGGACCGCGCCTACGCCTATGGCGTGGCGATGGTGGGCAAGCTCAAGGAACTGATCCCGCGCCAGCAGTTCGAGGTGCCGATCCAGGCCGCGATCGGTTCGCGGGTGATCGCCCGCGAGAGCATCCGCGCCATCCGCAAGGATGTGCTGGCCAAGTGCTACGGCGGTGACATCTCCCGCAAGCGCAAGCTGCTGGAGAAGCAGAAGGCCGGCAAGAAGCGGATGAAGATGGTCGGCTCGGTGGAGGTGCCGCAGGAGGCCTTCGTCGCGGCCCTGCAGACCGGCGAGGGTGGCGGCAAGGACGGCAAGGACAAGAAGTAGCGCTCGTCCCGCCAGTCGGCCCGTCCTCCCATCGGGGGCGGGCCGACTGCGTGCTCAGCTCCCCAGGGCGTCGATGGACCCGATGGCGAGGTCGGAGCCCTGGCCCCCGCGCGCTCCCAGCAGGACTCGGGAGAGTTCCTCCGAGTCGTCCAGCAGGCGGTCGGTGGCCTGCACCAGGTGCCCGTCGTGCAGCTCGGCTCCCTCGAGGGTTGCCAGCAGGACCGCTCGACGGACCAGCTCCTTTGCCAGCGAGGCCGTCGTCTGGCCGAGGCGGGCGGCGGTGCTCTCGAGGACCTGGCGGCTGAAGGCTCCGCTGGGGGCGTAGAGCTTCAGCAGCGCGATGCGGCCGACGAGGTCGGGCAGGGGAATCTCGGCAGCCAGGTCGACGCGGCCGGGTCGCTGGGTGAGGGCGTGCTCCATCGCGGCGACACGGTTCGTCGTGAGCAGGAAGGTGACATCTGCGTCGCCGTCGAGCCCGTCCATCGCGTCCATCACCTCAAAGAGCAGCGGTTGTGCACCATAGGACACGTCCCGGTCCTCGGCCACCAGGTCAACGTCCTCGAGTACGACGATGGCCGGCTGCATGGCGCGGGCGATCTTGGCGGCCATGGTGACCCATCCGAGGGTGTTGCCGGACAGCAGGACCACGGTGTGGTCTGTGGCCTCGGCGACCAGGTGTCGCAGGGTGTGGGTCTTGCCTGTGCCGGGCGGTCCGTAGAGCAGGACTCCACGCTTGAGGTGCTGGCCTCGGGCCCTCAGTTCGTCTGCGTGTTCGGCGATGCCCAACACATGCTGCTTGATCCGCTCGAGGGTGCCTTCGGGCAGGATGACGTCCTCGGTGCGAACCTCGGGGCGGGGGAGGAAGGTGACACCCCGGCTGGTCTGTTCGTAGCCGGTGTCCTTCAGGGTGACCACCTGCCGGCGCAGCACGCTGTGGGTGGTCGCCAGGGTGCGGAGCTCCTCCAGCACGGAGGCAGCGGTGGCACGTTCGGGGCACAGCACCTCCAGGGTGCCGATGTCCTGCCCGCGCCGCGGGTTGGCCTCGCGCTCCAGGACGGCGACCGGCTGGCCGTCGTGATGGAACAGGCGAATGCCGAAACCGATGCAGGTGCGTTCGGTGGTCGGCGAATCGGGCAGGACGGTGAAGTCCGGCTGGGCCACGGGGACCTCTCCGAAGTAGGCGCCCTGCAACAAGTCCGACAAAGAGTTGTGGTAGCGCATGTCCCCGCCCCCGACGCCCACCATCGCGTGCTGTGGATCAGTCTCGGCGAGCAGCTGCAGGGCAATGTCGTAGTCCACGTAGCGGTGTCCCGGCAGGTCCTCGGTGAGCACGGCCACATCCGTGGCGGGGCGGCCGAGGTGTTCGGAGAGCACCGTCATCAGGCTCGGTCCGTGCCGTCGGGGACGATGCTCCTGCACGATGTCGAGGAGGTTCTTGAGCTGGTCGAGGAGCTCGTCCTGGGGGCTGGTGTCGGGCGGCGTCTTCGTCATGGTCCGAGCGTAGGCGGTGCCACCGACAGACGGATGGGCCCGTCGTCGCGCTCACCTGCGACCGCGGGCCCATCATCACGGATGCCGCGCCGGTCAGTGCGCCGGCACGTCAGCCGAGCCGCTCTCCGGGTGGAACCACTTGCCGGCCGCGTGGCCGTGACGCGCGTGCCAGACCTCGCCGGGGATGTCGTCGGCGACATAGTCGTTGTGGTCGAGGTCGAAGCTGGCGGTGACCGCGTCGGGTTGCGCCTCGAAGTGCCTCATCGTCTGGATCGCCTTCTTGCCGAGGAAGGCCAGGGCGACGAGGTTGGTGAGCGCCATGGTCGTCATCGCCACATCGGCGAGGTCCCAGACGAAGGACAGCTCGGCCACCGCGCCCAGCACCACCGAGGCGACGGTGAGCAGGCGGATGAAGACCGCGCCGGGCTTGCCGCCCTTGAGGAAGTCCATGTTGATCTCGGCATAGGACTCGTTGCCGATCAGCGTGGAGTAGACGAAGGTCAGCAGGATGATCGAGAAGACCGGTCCCACCCAGCCGCCGAGCGAGAACTCCAGGGTGCGCTGGGTGAGGGTGGCGCCGGCATCGTCCTTGGTGGTGACTCCGGGGGTGTAGAGCGACGGGTCGGAGAGCATGATCACCAGGGCGGTGGCGGTGCAGACCAGGATGGTGTCGACGAAGACGCCGAGGGACTGGATCAGGCCCTGATGGGCGGGGTGGCTCGTGGTGGCGACAGCGGCGGCATTGGGAGCCGATCCCTCGCCGGCCTCGTTGGAGTACAGGCCGCGCTTGATGCCGTTGAGCATGGTGGCAGCCAGGCCACCGGCGGTACCGGACAGCGCCTCGTCGAGGCCGAAGGCGCCCTTGAAGATCTGCATGAACATGCCGGGCACCTCGGGCAGGTTCACCGCGATGACGGCCAGGGCGAGCAGCAGGTAGGCCAGCGCCATCAGCGGCGCCATGTACTCGGTGGCCTTCGCGACCGACTTCACGCCGCCCATGACGACGGCGGCGGTGGCGGCGGCCAGGGCGAGCCCGGTCCACAGCGGGGCGACGTGGTAGGTCTGCTGCATCACCTGGGCGATGGTGTTGGCCTGCACCATCTGGTAGGCGAATCCGAAGGTGAACAGCAGGAAGACGGCGAACAGGATGCCCAGCGGGCGCGACTTCATGCCGCGCTCCATGTAGTAGGCGGGGCCGCCGCGGAAGGTGCCGTCGTCGTGCGGGATCTTGTAGAGCTGGGCGAGGGTGGCCTCGATGAAGGCGGTGGCCATGCCGAGTGAGGCCATCACCCACATCCAGAAGATGGCACCCGGCCCGCCGAGGGCCAGGGCGATGGCCACGCCGGCGATGTTGCCGGTGCCGACCCGTGAGGCCAGCGAGATGCAGAAGGCCTGGAAGGAGCTGATGCCCTCACCGGCGCCGGTGCGGGAGTCGAGCGCGATGCGGAACATGGTTCCGATGCGGCGGAACTGCAGTCCGCGCGTCCAGATCGTGAAGATGATGCCGGCGACGATGATGGCGACGATCAGGACCCAGCTGAGCTGGGTGTTGAGCCATCCGACGGCGGAGTGGACGTGGTCCATCACCTGGGAGAGGTCCATTGGGGTCCTACTTGGTCGGGCCCGGCAGGCGACGGGCCCGAATGAGGGGACGGGTCGCGGCTGCCGCGGCGGTCAAGGAGACAATTTGACCACACCGCCGGGCCGTCGGCGCACTTCGCGCGCGGGCCCCCTGCTCAGCGGGGGAGGCCGGGACGGCCACCCCGTGCGCTGAGCAGCCCTCCGATGGCCCCGCCGAGGTGGGCCTGCCAGGAGATCCCGGGAGTGCTGGGCAGCACGCCCCACAGGATGCCGCCGTAGACGATGAAGACGCCGATGCCCACGAGGACCTGGACCAGGTTCCTGCTCCACAGTCCTCGTGCCACGAGGTAGGTGAGCCAGCCGAAGACGATTCCCGATGCGCCCAGGGTGAGGGTTCCGGGAGGGCTCAGCAGCCAGGCAGCCATGCCGGAGGTGAGGGCGACCATGAGCGTGGTGACCAGCCACCGTCGCAATCCGGACAGGGCGACGAGGGAACCGAGCACCAGCAGCGGGCCGGAGTTGTTGGCCAGGTGCTGCCAGCCGTGGTGCAGCCAGGGCGCCGTGGCCAGTCCCCACAGCCCGTCGAGGTTCCAGGACTGGATGCCAAAGCGGTCGAGGGCATTGGGGCTGGTGGTGTCGACTGCCTCCAGGACCCACATGATCCCCACCGGCACGGCGGCGAGCATTCCGGAGCTGCGGACCCGTCCGTGCGTGGCGGTCGCGCCGCTGGCCGGGGGCGTGACGGGAAGATGCTGGCGGTGGCCGTTCATGCCCCAAGTGTGCGTCATGTGTCCAAGCGCGGCATGGCTGGTCGTCCGGGAATGGAGGTGGCTCAGCGCAGGCCGGAGGTCTCCACGCCCTGCACCAGGTAGCGCTGCAGGAAGAGGAAGACACCGACCACGGGCACCACCGAGACCAGGGCTCCGGTGAACAGCACCGGATAGTTGACGCCCTGGCTGGTCATGAACTGGCTCAGCGTCACCTGGGCGGTGCGGGTGTTCTCCCGCGAGACGAGCAGCGGCCACAGGAAGGCATTCCAGCTGCCGATGAAGGTGATCGTGCCCACAGCACCGATGATGCCCAGCGAGTTCGGCGCGACCACCCGCCAGAAGCTGGTCCACGGGTTGGCGCCGTCGATCAGGGCCGCCTCCTCGAGCTCCTTCGGGAAGCCCAGGAAGGACTGGCGGAACATGAAGGTGGCGAAGGCGCTGAACATGCCCGGCACCACCAGTCCTCGGAAGGAGTCGATCCAACCGAACTGGGCGGTCATCACGAACATCGGGATGAAGGTCACCGCCGCAGGCACCATCAGGGTGAAGACCGTCAGCCCCAGCAGCAGGCGGGCCAGCCGTCCGCTGTAGCGGGCCAGACCGTAGCCGGCGAGCAGTGCGACCAGTACGGTCAGGGCCGTCTGACTGATCGCCATGATCGCCGAGTTCAGCAGCGAAGGCACCATGCCGACAGCGTCGTCGGCGAACAGCGCCCGCAGGTTGGTGCCGTCCAGCTGGTCGGGCAGCCACTGCCACTGCGGGGCGACGATCAGCTGCTGTGAGGCGAAGGCATTGCGCACCAGCACGTAGAAGGGCAACAGGAAGAGCACGGCCAGCGGCACCAGCACCAGGTAGCGCCACCACAGGGTGCGACGCATCAGCCCACCTCCTTGCGTTCGGAGCGGGTGACCAGCCAGTTCTGTGCCAGTCCGAAACAGACGATCAGCGCGGTGATGATCATGGTTCCGGCGCCGCCCAGACCGAGGTCCTGCTGGCCGCCGCCCAGGCTGATCAGGTACAGATGCACCAGCGGCGGGCGTCCGTAGGGCGGGTAGGAGCCCATCGAGCCGAGCACGTTGAAGAACTCGTCGAAGGCCTGGAAGGCGCCGATCAGCAGCAGCATCAGCACCGCGACGCTGGTGGAGCGCAGCTGCGGCAGGGTGATGTGGCGGATGCGTCGCCAGCCGGTCGCGCCGTCGAGTGCCGCCGCCTCATAGGTCTCGACGGGGATGCGGTTGAGCCCGGCGATGAACAGGATCATGTAGAAGCCGGCCTGCAGCCACAGCCTGAGGCTCACCAGCACCAGCCAGTACCAGGAGTTGGTGCCGCCCAGCCAGTTGACGTTCTCGCCGCCCACCTGGCGCAGCACAGAGTTGGCCAGGCCGAAGCGGGTGCCGCTGAAGAAGGCCAGCCGCCAGATCATGGCCGCCACCACATAGCTGACGGCGGTGGGGATGAAGAAGACCGAGCGGAAGAAGGCCTGCCCGGTCTTGATGCCGTCGAGCAACAGGGCCAGCCCCAGCGAAGCGCAGTAGGTGGCCGGCACGATGAAGGCCGCAAAGCCCACGAAGGTGAGAATCGATGAGCGGAAGAGCGGGTCGCCCAACAACTGGCGGTAGTTGGCCAGCCCCACGTAGTGCGTCGGCGTGACGGTGTTGCGGGCGTCGAAGAAGGACAGGTAGGCGCTCCACACAATCGGGACGTAGACGAAGACCAGCAGTCCCGCGATGAAGGGAGCGGTGAAGGCGAGCAGCCACCAAGTCTGTCCCTGGTGGCCCCCCAACCGTCGGCGGAACGGCATCAGCCCTTGATTCGCTTGAGTTCCGAGGCTACGACCTTCCCGACGGTGGCGAACTCGGTGGCGGGAGCGGCCTTCTTCTTGATCACATTGCTGACCGCGGCGTTGAAGGCCTCGCCCATGGCACCCGACCACAGGATGTGGCTGGCGGGACGGCCGTTGGCGGTGAAGATCTGGGCGGCGTCGGCGCCGGGTCCGCTGGCCAGCTTGGTGCACTGCGGTGCCAGGGCAGGCTGGGAGGGGACGTGGGTGCCGTAGTTGTTGGCGAAGTCCACCTGGTACTCGCCCTGGTCGACCCACAGCCACTTCACATAATCCTTGGCCGCCTGGACATTGCTGGCCTTGGCGCTGACACAGGCGCCGAAGGCACCGAACATGGTGGCCTGGGTCCCCTTGCTGCCGATTGCCGGGAAGGGGATGACGCCGAAGTCGTCACCGAGCACCTTCTCGATGTCGGTCATCGACCACAGCCCGCCCCACTGCATGGCCGTCTCACCATTGGCGAAGGCAGAGCCGTCGAACCAGTCCTTGCTGGCGCTCTGCAGCAGGTCGCCGGAGTTGAACAGCTCGCGGTACTTCACCAGGGCCTGGTAGAAGCTCTCGTCGAGGAAGCCGGCGCCGGTGCGGCCCTGGTTCAGCCAGTCATTGCCCGAGGCGTAGAGCAGGGCGGTGGGGATCGGGCCGATGCCGTCATTGCCGACGAACAGACCGCCGACGTCCTTGGTGCGCACCTTGGCGGCGGCTGCGGCGAGCTCTTCGAAGGTGGTCGGCGGCTTCACGCCTGCCTTCTCCAGCAGGCTCTTGCGGTAGTAGAGCAGGTGCATGTCGGCGACCTGAGGGATGCCGTAGATCTTGCCCTCGTAGGTCATGCGCTCGATGAGCTCCTCGTCGAAACGGCCCTTGGCGGTGCCGACGACGTCGGTGAGGTCGGCCACCTGGCCAGCCTTGATCATGTCGATGCTGGGGCCCATCTCGGCCTCGAAGACATCCGGCACGTCCTCGGTGAGCAGCGCGGCACTGAGCAGCTTGGCGTAGTCGCCCACATTCCACTTCACCTGCACGTCGGCCTTGTCATAGGCGGCGGCGTACTTCTTGACGGCCTCCTGGGTGCCTGCCTCGCCGTACTCGTGGTACCAGTGCTTGAGGGTGGGCTTGTTTCCGCCCGCGGCCGAGCCGGAGCCGCTGGGAGTGCTCGACGAGCCGGCGTCGAGTCCTCCCGAGTTGCTGCCGCACGCGGCGAGGGTGCTGGTGGCCACGGCAGCGCCGGCCAGGGTGAGGAAGTGACGACGCGAGAAGTTCATGGGCTGATCCTAGGCCCATTCACCACGCCGCGCCGTGGCCTTGCAGATGCCGGATAGCCTGTCGTGGTGGCTTCCACCCTTCCCGACGGAGTACCCGTCCCCAGCGACGGTTCCCTGCCCGGCGCAGCCCTGGCCGAGGTGCCGGCGACGCCGCTGAGCGTCTACGTGCACGTGCCCTTCTGCTCCACCCGGTGTGGCTACTGCGATTTCAACACCTACACCTCCAATGAGCTGCAGGGCACCGGCACCGCCGACTACCTTGCTGCCGCCCATGCCGAGATCGAGATGGCCGCGCGGGTGCTGGCAACTGCCCCGGC